>NZ_JBJLSH010000015.1:0-78420 GCF_050871905.1 Kineococcus haloalkalitolerans | reverse complement strand
GCGGCCCCCGCGGCGCCCCCGCCGCCCCCCCCCCCCCCCCCCCCCCCCCCCCCCCCCCCCCCCCCCCCCCCCCCCCCCCCCCCCCCCCCCCCCCCCCCCCCCCCCCCCCCCCCCCCCCCCCCCGCCGCCGGCGTCCTCGCCGCCTGGGAACCGGACCTGCTCGTCGTCGACAAGGCGCCCTGGGGGTTCCAGCAGGAGCTGCGCGGGGCGCTGACCCGGCTGCGCGCCACCGGCCGCACCCGCACCGTCCTCGGTCTGCGCGACGTCCTCGACCACCCCGCCGCCGCCGCCCGCGAGTGGCGGCGCGACGGCGGCGACGACGCGCTGCGCGCCGTCTACGACGAGGTGTGGGTCTACGGCGACGACCGCGTGCACGACGTGCGCACCGAGCTGGCCCCCGGCACCCCCGCGCCGGCCCTCGGCGCGCCCGTGCGCTTCCTCGGCTACCTCGCGCAGGGCCGGCGCGACGCCGGCGCCCCGCCGCTGCCGCGGCACCGCCCCGGCGCCCGCACCGTCCTGGCGAGCGTCGGCGGCGGCCAGGACGGCGCCGCCCTGACCCGCGCGCTGCTGCGCACCGCCCTGCCCGAGGGCGTCGAGCTGGTCCTGCTGCCCGGCCCCTTCGCGCCCGCCGACCTGCGCGCCGAGCTGGACGCGGCCGCCGCCGCCCGCGACGACCTGCACGTCGTCACCTTCACCGGCGCCGCCGCCGACTGGGCCGCCGAAGCCGACGCCGTCGTGTGCATGGGCGGCTACAACACGGTGTCCGAGGTGCTGGCCACCGGCACCCCCGCCCTCGTCGTGCCCCGCACCAGCCCCCGCCGCGAGCAGGAGGTCCGCGCCCGCGCCCTGGCCGCCCACGGCCACCTCGACGTCCTGCTCGCCCCGGGTCCGGCGCGGCTGTCCGCCTGGGTCGCCGGGGCGCTGGCCCGGCCCCGCGCCGCCCGCACCGGCATCGCCCTCGACGGCCTGGACGCCGTGCGCCGCCGCACCGGCGAGCTGCTGGCCGGCGCGCTGCTGGCCGGCGCGCCGTCGGCCGGTGAGCTGCCCGCCGCCCCCGCGCTCGCGACCGTCCCCGCCGCCCTCCCCGACCTCGCCGAGGTGCCCCGTGCCTGCTGAGACCGCCCCGCCCGTCGCGCGCCCGCGCGTCGGCTACGTCGTCAAGGTGTACCCGCGCTTCTCCGAGACGTTCGTCGTCCGCGAGGTCCTGGCCCGCGAGGCCCAGGGCGAGGACGTCGTCGTCGCCAGCCTGCGGCCCACCACCGACACCCGCTTCCACGCCCTGCTGGCCCGGGTCGCCGCCCCCGTCACGTGGCTGCCCGAGAGCGGCGGGCGCTCCAGCACCGCCCTGTGGTCCGCGCTGCGCCGCGCGCAGGAGCTCCCGCACCTGGCCGCGGCCCTGCCGCACCTGCTGGCCGAGGACGTCGACGTCGCCGCCCAGGCCGTCCAGCTCGCCGTCTGGGCCCGCGAGCAGCGCGTGACGCACCTGCACGCCCACTTCGCGTCCCTGCCCGGGCGCACCACGCGCCTCGCGGCGCTGCTGACCGGCCTGCCGTACACCGTCACCGCCCACGCCAAGGACCTGTTCGTCCACGGCGCCGGCCCCGACGGGCCCGACGGGCCCGTCTGCCCGCGGGTGGACGCCGTCCTCGCCGACGCCGCCGCCGTCGTCACCGTCAGCGACCACAACGTGGCCCACCTGGCCGCCCGCCACCCGCGGGCGCGCGCCGTGCGCGTCTACAACGGCCTGGACCTCGACGAGCTGCCGTGGAGCGCGCCCGCCCCCGGGCGCGTCGTGGCCGCCGTCGGGCGCCTGGTCCCGAAGAAGGGCTTCGACGTCCTGCTGGACGCCGTGGCCCTGCTGCGCGCCGCCGGCGACCCCGTCCGCCTCGACCTCGCCGGCAGCGGGCCGCAGGAGGCGGCGCTGCGCGAGCGGGCGCGCGCCGCCGGCCTCGACGGCGCCGTGCGCTTCCTCGGCCCGCAGCCGCAGCACGCCGTCGTGGACCTGCTGCGCCGCAGCGCCGTCTTCGCCGCCCCCTGCGTCGTCGCCGCCGACGGCGACCGCGACGGGCTGCCCACCGTCCTGCTGGAGGCGATGGCCGTGGGCACCCCCGTGGTCTCCACGCCCGTCACCGGGATCCCCGAGGCCGTCCTCGACGGCGTCACCGGCACCCTCGTGCCCGAGCGGGACCCCGCCGCCCTGGCCGCCGCGCTGCGCCGGCTCCTCGACGACCCGGAGCTGCGCCTGGAGCGCTCGCGCGCCGCCCGCCGCCTCGTCGAGGAGCGCTTCGACGCCCGCGACCAGGCCGCCCGGCTGCGCGCGCTCACCGAGGCCCCGGCGGTGGCGGCGTGAGCGCCGCGCCGCTGCCCGGCGTGCGCGCCGGCACCCGCGTCGTCGTCGTCTGCCTCGACCCGGGCGTGCCCGTCTTCGGCGGCAAGGGCTGCTCCGTGCACGTGCAGGAGGTGCTGCGCGTCCTGGCCGCCACGGGCGCCGACGTCCACGTCGTCACCACCCGCCCCGGCGGCCGTGCCTCCACCGCCCCCGCCGGGCTCGGTGGCGTGGTCGTGCACCACCTGCGGTTGCCGTCCGGGCGCACGAGCGCGCAGCGCGAGGAGGACCTCGTGGTCGCCGACGCCCGCGCCGGCGCCCTCGTGCGGGGCCTGCTGCGCGGCCAGGAGCGCGACGGGTTCGTCTACGAGCGGTACGCGCTGTTCAGCTGCTCGGCCCTGGAGGCCGCCCGCGACCTGGGCGTGCCCTCGGTGCTGGAGGTCAACGCCCCGCTGCCGCTGGAGCAGGCCCGCCACCGCAGCCTCACCGACACCGCCGGCGCCGACGAGCGCACCGCGCGGGCCCTGCGCGCCGCCCGGCACGCCGTGGCCGTCAGCCGGCCCGTCGCCGACTGGGCGTCCGCCGTCGCCGGGGTGCCGGTCGACGCCGTCCCCAACGGCGTCGACGTCGACCGCTTCCACCCCGCCGACCCGCGCCGGCCCGACGACGGGGGTGAGCTCGTCGTCGCCTTCGCCGGCGCGTTCCGCCCCTGGCACGGCGTCGGCCTGCTCGTCGAGGCAGCCGCCCGGCTGCGCGAGGTGCCCGGTCGCGACGTGCGGCTGCTGCTCGTGGGCGACGGGCCCACCCGCGCCGCCGACCTGGCGGAGGCCGCGCGCCTCGGGGTGGCCGTCGACGCCCCCGGTGCCCTGGCCCCGGCCGACGTGCCCGCCGCCCTGCGCGGCGCCGACGTGGCCGTCGCCCCCTACCCGCCGGGCCGGGCGTACTTCTCCCCGCTCAAGGTCGCCGAGTACCTGGCCTGCGGGCTGCCCACCGTCGCCGCCGCCGTCGGCGACCTCGCCGAGCGCTACCGCGACGAGCACGAGCTGCTGCTCGTGCCGCCCGGCGACGCCGCCGCCCTCGCCGCCGCCCTGCAGCGCCTGCGCGCCGAGCCCGCCCTGCGCGGGCGGCTGGCGGCCGCCGGCCGCCGCGCCGTCGTCGAGCGGGCGAGCTGGCGGCGCACCGTCGAGCTCAGCCTCGCCCCCGCCGTCCGCCGTGAGCTCCGCGAGGAGCTCCGCGAGGAGGTCCCCGCGTGAGCCGCCGCCGCTCCCCGCTGGCCCGCACCGCGCGCCTGGTCGCGCCCCACACGGAGGGATCGCGGTCCCTGGCGGCCGGCGGCCTGCTGACGCTGCTGGCCGAGGTGGCCTTCCGGCTGGCCGAGCCGTGGCCGCTGAAGTTCGTCATCGACTCCGTCGTCCCGGCCGCCGCCGGTGGCGAGCCGGCCGCCGGCACCACCCGCCTGGTCCTGCTCGCCGGGCTGGCGCTCGTCCTCGTCGCCCTCGGGCGCGCGGCCGCCGCCTACCTGACGAGCGTCGCGTTCGCCCTCGTCGGCTCGCGCACCACCACGCGGCTGCGCGCCGCCGTCCACGACCGGCTCCTGCACGCGGAGCCCGCCTTCCACGCCCGCGCCCGCACCGGCGACCTCGTCACCCGCGTCGTCAGCGACGTCGGGCGCGTGCAGGAGGCCGCCATCACCGCCGGGCTGCCGCTGCTGGGCAGCGTCGTCACCTTCGCCGCGATGGCCGCCGTCATGCTCGTCCTCGACCCGCTGCTGGCCGTGGCCGTCCTGGCCGTCGTCCCGCTGCTGCTGCTGACCGGCCGCCGCTCCAGCGCCCGCATCACCGACGCCTCCCGCGCCCAGCGCAGCCGCGAGGGCGCGCTGGCCGCCGACACGTCCGAGTCGTTCGCCAGCATCGGCTTCCTGCAGGCCTACGACCTGCAGCCGGTGCGGGCCGCTGCGTTCTCCTCCGCCAACGACGGCACCCTGCGCGACGGGGTCCGCGCGCGCCGGCTGGCCGCCGGGCTGGAGCGGCGCGTGGACGTCCTCGTCGGCGTCGCCACCGCGGTCGTCCTCGTCGTCGGCGCCCAGCGCGTGCTGGCCGGCGCCCTGAGCGTCGGCGACCTCGTCGTCTTCCTCACCTACCTCAAGGCCGCGTTCCGGCCCGTGCGGGACCTGGCCAAGCACACCGGCCGCATCGCGCGCGCCGCCGCCTCCGGCGAGCGCGTCGCGGACACCCTGGACCGCGCGCGGCCGCTGCCCGACGAGCCCGGCGCGCGCGAGCTGGCGCGCCTGCACGGCTACGTGCGGCTGGAGGGCGTCACCGTCGAGCGCCGCCCCGGCCACGCCGTGCTGCGCGGGGCGGACCTGGAGCTGCACCCGGGGGAGAAGGTCGCCGTCGTCGGCCCCAGCGGCGCGGGCAAGTCCACGGCGCTGCAGGTGCTGCTGCGCCTGGTCGACCCCGTCGGCGGGCGCGTCCTGCTCGACGGCCACGACGCGCGCCGGCTGCGCCGGTCCTCGGTGCGCGAGAGCACCGCCGTCGTCCTGCAGGAGCCGGTGCTGTTCGCGGCCAGCGTGCGCGACAACGTCCGGCTGGGCCGGCCCGGCGCCACCGACGCGGAGGTCGAGGCCGCCGTGCGGGCGGTCGGCGCGCACGAGTTCGTCAGCGCCCTGCCCGACGGCTACGACACCGTGGTCGCCGAGCGCGGCGGCTCCCTGTCCGGCGGGCAGCGCCAGCGGCTGGCCATCGCCCGCGCCATGCTGCGCCAGCCGGGCCTGCTGCTGCTGGACGAGCCGACCACGGGCCTGGACGCCGCCTCGACCGCCACGGTGCTGGACGCGCTGCGCCGGCTGGCCGAGGGGCGCACGACGCTGCTGGTCACCCACGACACCTCGCTGCTGTCGTGGTGCGACCGGGTGGTGGAGCTGCGCGACGGCCGCTTCGCCGACGTCAGCGCCCGGTACGGGGTGGGCGCGGCGGCTGCGGGGGCTGCGGGGGAGCGGCGGGACGAGCGGGTGCGGGCGTGAGCGCGGCGACGGCCCCCGGCGCCGCGGAGGCGGTGGAGGCGGTGGACGCGGTGGACGCGCCCGCGCTGGACCCGGTCCTGCCGGCCCTCGCCCTCGCGCTCGACGACGCCCGGCTGCGCGGCTGGGCCGCCCGGCGCGGCGTCGCGCTGCCCGCGGGCGCCCGCGTGGACCGGCTGCGCTGGAAGCCCGGCACGAGCGTGCGGGCCGCCGTCGACCCCGGTGACGGCGGGCCGTGGTGGCTGCTGCTGGGGTACGGGCCCGGGGACGGCGGCAAGGCGGGCAAGGACCTGCGGGCCGCGGCGGGCCGCCCGCGCGCGGTGGACCCCGCCGCGCGGGCCGTCCTCGTGCCCGCGGCCGCCGACCGGGGACTGCCGGCGCTGCGCCGGCACGCCGACCTCGCGGCGGCGCGGGTCCTGGCCCACAACCCGGCCCGGCGCGCCGTCCTGGCCGCCGGGGCTGGCGAGGACGGCGGCCTGGTCGTCAAGGTCCACGCCGACACCGCGACGGCGGCCCGCTCGGTGCGCGCGGCGGCGCTGGCCGCCCGCGCCGGGGTGGCCGTCCCGACGGCCCGGCTGCGCGACGCGCACGTGGCCGAGCAGGAGCTGCTGGCCGGTGCGGCGCTCGACGCGGTCGGGGACGGGGGCGGGCACCCGGTCGCGGAGGAGGTCGCGGGGGAGGTCGCGGAGCTGCTGCGCGGCTGGTGGGCGGCCGACCCCGCCGCGCTGCCGGGGCTGCCCGTCCTGGCGCCCGCCGCGCTGGCCGCGTCGGTGCGCGCCGCGCTCACCGGGCCGCTGGCCCTGCCCGCCGGCGACCGCGCCCGCGCCCGGGACCTGGCCGGCCGCTGGCAGCGGGCCGCCGACCGGCACCCGGGCGTCCTGGTCCCGCGCGCCCCCGCGCACGGCGACCTGTCCGCCGACCAGGTGCTGCGCGGCCCGGACGGGCGCCTGGTGCTGCTGGACCTGGACCGCGCCGCCGTGGCGCCCACGGGCTGGGACGCCGCCGTGTGGCGGGCCGCCGCGACCGCGGCCGCCCCGGCGGGCGCCCCGGGGGGCGACCCGGGGGGTGACCTGGCGGGGGCGCTGCTGCCCGGTGCCGCGCCGCACCCGCTGCTCGTGGCGGCGGCCGCCGCGCTGCGGCTGCCCGAGCCCTTCCGCCGCCGCCGCCCCGACCACGCCGCCCGCGCCGGTGCGCTGCTCGCGCTCGCCGGGCGGGCCCTGGAGGAGGTCCCGTGCTGACCCCGACCGCGCCACCCGCCCCGCCCGCCCCGCCCCGCCCGGGGACCGGCGCCGGGCCCGGCGACCTCGCGCTGCCCGCCCCGCCGGGGGTGCGCTGGCGCCGCGCCTGGCCCGGGAAGGACGGGCGCCTCGTCCTGGAGGGCGCCGACGCCGCCGGGCGGGTCGTCGCCGCCACCGCCCGCCCCGTGCTGCGCGACGGCCTGCTCGCGGGCGCCGGCGACCTCGCCGTCGTCGGCGACGACCCGCGGCTGCCCGCCCTGGCCGCGCTGCGGGCGGGCGGGGCGGTGCTGACGGCCCACCGCGCCGGGAAGCGGGCCGTCCTGCGCGAGGGACCGCCCGGCGCGCCGCGCGCGTTCGTCAAGGTCGCCGGCGCCCGCGCCACCCGCACCGCCCTGGACCGGCTGGCCGCCCTGGGCGCGGTCCTCGACGCGTCCGGCGTCCCCGCCCCGCCCCGGCTCGTCGAGGTCCTCGACGCCGACCCCGCCGCCGGCGTGCTGCGCCTCGCGCCCGCGCCCGGCCGCGACCTGACCTCGCTGCTGGCGCGCGCCGGGACGGCCGGGTGCCGGGCCGCGGGCCGCGCGACGGGCCTCGCGCTCGCGGCGCTGGCCACCGCCCCGGCCACCTCCCGTCCCGCCGGCCCCGCGCTGCCCGTGCACACCGGCGCCGACGAGGCCGCGGTCCTGACCCGCTGGGTGGGCGACGCCCGCGCGCACGGGGTGCTGCCCCCGGACCTCGCCGCCGCGCTGGAGCGCGCCGCCGCCGACGTCGCCGCCGCCCTGCGCGACGCCGGTCCCGACGCGCCCGCACCGCTCGTCCCCGCCCACCGCGACCTGCACGACGGGCAGGTCCTCGTCGGCGGCGACGCCTCGGGGCGCGTCGTCCTCCTGGACGTCGACACCGCCGCCCTGGCCGACCCGTGCCTGGACGCCGGCAACCTCCTGGCCCACCTCGACCTGGCGCGGCTGCTGCTGGGGCCCGCCCGCGCCGGGGCCGTCGACGCCCTGGAGGACGGCCTGCGCGCCGGGTGGGCGCAGGCCGGGCACCCCCTGCTCGCCGCCGGTCCCCGGCGGCTGGAGCTGCACCGCGCGGCCGCCCGGCTGCGCGTGGTCGCCGTCCACGCCTTCCGCGGCCGGGCCCGCCTGCTGGCTCCGCTCGCGCGCCCGGCACAGTGGGAGGCGTGAGCGCGCAGGACCCGACCAGGACGCGGCGCCGGGCGCGCGCGGGCCTCGTGGCGCGCCGCCTCGTCGTCGCGCTCGTCACCCTCGTCGCGCTCGCGGTCATCGCCGTGGCCGCCGACATCGCCGCCCGCGGCTGGGCGACCGACCGGGTGGCCGCCGAGCTGCAGCGCAGCGAGGGCCTGCCCGAGGCGCCGGAGGTGAGCGTCGCCGGGGGCTCGTTCCTGCTGCAGGCCGCCCGCGGCCGCTTCGAGGACGTCACGGTCACGGCCGCGCGCTGGCCCACCGACGGCGTCGAGCTGCGCGACGTGCGGGCGCGTGTCCCGCGGGTGGACGTCCCGCGGTCCGTGCTGCTGGGCCGGGGCGGCACGGTGGACGTCGCCGCGGGCACGGTGCGCGCGGACCTGCCGTGGGCGCAGCTGTCCGAGCAGGCCTCGGTCGGGGGGATCCCCGTGGAGGTCTCCCGCGCCGGGGAGGACCTGCGCGGCACCACCGGCTTCTCCGTCTTCGGCCGCCGCGTCGACCTGTCCCTCGTCGTGGCCCCGCAGCTGGTGCCGGGGGCGGTCGCGCTGGAGCCGCGCTCGGCGGCCGTGGCCGGGCAGGAGGTCTCCCTGCGCGAGGCCCGCCGCGTCGCCGGCCTCGTCGGGTCCACCCTGCTGGACGGCTGGACCGTCCCGCTGGACGACGTCCCGCCGCAGGTGGACCTGACCGCGCTGACCGTCACCGACGACGGGGTGCGGGTGGACGGGGCGCTGCGACCGACCGCCCACGACGTGCCCTGAACCGCCCCGCGGCGGCACCGGCGCGATCTCGTGCCACGCTCCTGGGCGTGACCTTCACCGCGGACCCCGCGCGCTACGACGCGATGCCCTACCGCCGCTGCGGCCGCAGCGGCCTGGACCTGCCGGCCGTCTCGCTCGGCTTCTGGCACAACTTCGGCGACGACAAGCCGTTCCAGACCCAGCGCGACATCGTCCGGCGCGCCTTCGACCTGGGCATCACCCACTTCGACCTCGCGAACAACTACGGACCGCCCTACGGCAGCGCGGAGACGAACTTCGGCCGCCTGGTGCGCGAGGACCTGCGCCCGTACCGCGACGAGCTGGTCATCTCCTCCAAGGCCGGGTGGGACATGTGGCCCGGCCCGTACGGCGACCACGGCTCGCGCAAGTACCTCACGGCCTCGCTGGAGCAGTCGCTGCGGCGCATGGACCTCGACTACGTCGACGTCTTCTACCACCACCGCCCGGACCCGGCGACGCCGCTGGAGGAGACGATGGGCGCGCTCGACGCGATCGTCCGCTCCGGCAAGGCCCTGTACGTGGGCCTGTCCAGCTACGGGCCCGAGCGCACCGCGGAGGCCGCGCGCATCCTGCGCGAGCTCGGCACGCCGCTGCTGATCCACCAGCCCTCGTACTCGATGTTCAACCGCTGGATCGAGGGCGGCCTGCTGGACGTGCTGGAGCGCGAGGGCGTCGGCTGCATCCCGTTCACGGCGCTCGCGCAGGGTCTGCTGACCGACCGCTACCTGGACGGCGTGCCCGCGGACTCCCGCGCGGCGCAGGGCAAGTCGCTGGACCCGGGGATCCTCACCGAGGAGAACCTGCGCCGGATCCGGGGCCTGCACGAGATCGCCCGGGGCCGCGGTCAGACGCTGGCGCAGCTGGCGCTGTCGTGGGTGCTGCGCGACCGGCGGGTCACGACGACGCTCATCGGCGCCAGCAGCGTGCAGCAGGTGGAGGACAACGTCGCGGCCGTCTCGCGGCTGGAGTTCACGCAGGACGAGCTGGACGCGATCGACGAGTTCGCGGTCGACTCCGGCGTCGACCTGTGGGCGCAGCCGCGCCTGTCCGCCGGCGACTGACCCCCGCCCCGGGCCACCGCTGACGACTCCCGGCGCGCTCACCACCCCTCCCGCGACGGGGATGGGTGGCGAGCGCGCCGGGAGTCGAGCGGGCGAGGCGGGTCAGTCGAGCTCGACGGTGCTGGGCCGCTTGCCCGTGCGCGTCGGCACCAGCGCGATGACGATCCCCAGCACGGCGATGACGCTGAGCAGGGCCGTCATGGCGTAGTTGATGTTGAAGGGGTTGCCCTCCGGGTCGCCGAGGATCGAGTACCCGAAGACCGCCAGACCGCCCATCACCAGCGCCAGCAGGACGCCGTACCAGCGCGCCAGCCGGGCCGTGCGCCGCCCCAGCAGCCCCAGCGCGCCGACGACGACGAACACCGCGCTGGTCAGCGGGTTGATCGTGAACTCCAGCAGCGACGTCTGGAGGTCACCGCGCGTCCAGTCGCCGAACCCGGAGACCGCGAACCCGGCGACGCCCACCAGCAGGAGGACCACCGCGGCGACCAGCGACAGGTGCTGACCGGCGGTCGTGCGCGGCCGCCCGGTCGCCGTGCGTCCCGACATGTCGAGGCTCATGCCGGAGACCTACCCGCTCGGGCGCTCCCGGAAACCCCTGCGCGGCCGGCGCCACGGCCGGTGCTACGGTCGCCCGCGACACGGGGTGCCCCGCACGGGCGGGGCTGAGATCACACCCGTCGAACCTGACGCAGGTAATGCTGACGAAGGGATGTCACGCGTGGCAGCCGTCCCCGCACCCGAGCTGAGCGACGCCCGCACCGCGGTGCGCGAGCAGGCCCCGCTGGTGCAGTGCCTGACCAACTCCGTCGTGCAGACGATCAGCGCGAACGTCCTCCTGGCCGCGGGCGCCGCCCCGGCCATGGTCGACAGCGTGGAGGAGTCCGCCGCGTTCGCGGCCGTCGCCTCCGCGGTGCTGGTCAACGTCGGCACCATCGACGGCGTGCGGGCCTCGGCGATGCACGTCGCCGCGGCCGCCGCCCGCGCCGCGGGGCGCCCGTGGGTGCTCGACCCGGTCGCCGTGGGCGGCCTGCCGCTGCGCACCCGCGTGGCCCGCGAGCTGCTGGAGCACCGCCCGGCCGTGGTGCGCGGCAACGCCTCCGAGGTCCTCGGCCTGGCCGGCGCCGGCGCCGGCGGGCGCGGCGTGGACTCCACCGCGGGCGCCGAGGAGGCCGTGGCCGCCGCGCGCGAGCTGAGCGCCCGCACCGGCGGCGCCGTCGCCGTCTCCGGCGAGGTGGACGTCCTCGTGGCCGGCGAGCGCACGGTGCGGCTGGCCGGCGGCTCGCCGCTGCTGACCCGCACCACGGGCGCCGGGTGCGCGCTCGGCGCCCTGACGGCCGCCTACGCCGCCGTCACCGCCGACCCGCTGGTGGCCGCGGTCGCCGCGCACGCCCACGTCGGCCTGGCCGCCGAGCGCGCCGCGGCCGTCGCCGCCGGGCCGGGCACGTTCGCCGCCGCGTGGGTGGACGCCCTGGACGCCGTCGACGGCCCCGCGCTGGCCGCCGCGCTGGGCGACGGGCGGCTGCGCTGATGCCGGTCGTGCCCGCCGCCGGGCGCGCCCCCGGCTCGGCCCGCGAGCGCTTCGACCCCTCCCTGTACCTGGTGACCGACACCGCCCTGTGCGGCGACCGCGGTGTCGTGGACACCGTGCGCGCCGCCGTGGCCGGCGGCGTGAGCGCCGTGCAGGTGCGCGCCAAGGACGCCGCCGACCGCGAGCTGCTGGAGCTGGTGCGCCGCGTGCGCGACGCGCTGGCCGGCACGGGCGTCGCCCTGCTCGTCGACGACGCCGTGGACGTGGCGCTGCTGGCCGGCGCCGACGGCGTGCACCTGGGCCAGTCGGACCTGCCCGCCGAGGAGGTCCGCCGCCTGGTCGGCCCCGACCTGCTGCTGGGGCTGTCCGTCTCGGACGTGGCGGGCGTGCGCGCCGCGCCCGCCGGGGCGCTGGACTACCTGGGCGTCGGCCCGGTGTGGGCCACGCCCACCAAGCCGCTGGCCGCGCCGCCGCTGGGCCCGGGCGGCGTGCGGGAGGTCGTCGCCGCGGCCGCCGAGCGCGCCCTGCCGTGCGTGGCGATCGGCGGCGTGCACGGGCACAACGTCGAGCAGCTGCGCGGGCTGGGCCTGGCGGGCACCTGCACGGTCTCGGAGGTGTGCGCGGCCGAGGACCCGGCCGCCGCGGCCGCCGGCCTGCTGGCCCGGTGGCGGGCGTGAGCGCCGCGCGGGTCGCCCTGAGCGTCGCGGGCAGCGACCCCAGCGGCGGCGCCGGCGTGCAGGCGGACCTGAAGACCTTCGGGGCGCTGGGCGCCTACGGCACGGCCGTCCTGACGGCGCTGACGGCGCAGAGCACCCGCGGCGTCGCCGGGGTGCACCCCGTCCCGGCGGACTTCGTGCGCCGGCAGCTGGACGTCCTGCTCGACGACGTCGCCGTGCACGCCGTCAAGGTCGGCATGCTCGGCTCGGCGGACGTCGTGCGGGCCGTGGCGGGCGTGCTGCGCGAGCGCGGCGCCGGGCCGCTCGTGCTGGACCCGGTGATGGTCGCCACGAGCGGCGACCGGCTGCTGGACGCCGACGCCGTGGACGCGCTGCGCACCGAACTGCTGCCGCTGGCGGCCGTCGTCACCCCCAACGTGCCCGAGGCCGCGGTCCTGCTGGACGCGCGGCCGGCGCGCACGGTGCAGGAGTGCGTCGACCAGGCCGAGGAGCTGCACCGCCGCTGCGGCGCCACCGTCCTGCTCAAGGGCGGGCACCTGGACGGCGGCGACAGCGTCGACGTCCTCGCCGGCGCGGGGCGCACCGCGCTGGTGGGCCGGCCGAGGCTCGCCACCACCGCCACGCACGGCACGGGCTGCACCCTGTCCTCCGCGCTGGCGGCGCTGGCCGCCCGCGCGGGCGCGCCGCCGGAGCCCACCACCGCCGGGTGGCTGCCGCTGGTGGAGGAGGCCCGCGACTACCTGCAGGGGGCGCTCGCGGCGGGCGCCGGCCTGGGCGTCGGCTCCGGCCACGGCCCCGTCGACCACTTCCACGCCCACCCCCGCACCCCCGGACGGACCCTCGGAGGAGCCGCCTCGTGACCTTCACCACCGACGCCTGGGCCCGCACCGCCGGCCTGCGCGCCGCGATCGACGGCTCGGCGTTCCTCGCCGCCCTCGGCGACGGCACCCTGGACCCGCGCAGCTTCCGCCACTACCTGGAGCAGGACGAGCTCTACCTCGCCGGGTACGGGCGGGCGCTGGCCCTGCTCGCCGCGCGCAGCCCGCAGCCGGCGGCCTCGGCGTTCTGGGCCACGTCGGCCGCGGGCGCCTCGGTCGTGGAGTCCGCGCTGCACGCGGACCTGCTGGCCTCGGGGCTGCTGCCGCCCGCCGAGGGCGCACCGGTCGCCTCGCCCACGACGCTCGGCTACGTCTCCTACCTCGTGGCGACGGCGGCGACGGCGCCCTACCCCGTGGCGGCCGCGGCCGTGCTGCCGTGCTTCTGGGTGTACGCCGACGTGGCGGCCCGCCTGGCGGCCGCGGCGCGGGCGTCCTCGGCGGCGTCCTCGGCGGCGGGGGAGGACGGCGCCCGTCCGGAGCACCCGTACGCCCGCTGGATCGCGACCTACGACGCGCCGGGCTTCCAGGAGTCGGCGGCCACGGCCCGCGACCACGTGGACGCGGCCGCCGAGGGGGCCGGCGCCGCGACGCTCGCGGCGATGCACGAGGCGTTCGCCACGGCCACGCGCTACGAGCACCTGTTCTGGGAGACCTGCCTGGAGCGCGAGACGTGGGAGCTGCCGCTCGCCTGACCCGTCGCCCCGTCGTGGTCGTGGACGCTTGAGCGCTCAACCGTGCATGATCGGCGCGTGGCGCGCGGACCGGCGGGTGAACGCGAGGTGTCCGGGCTGGGACAATCACCCGTGATGGACACCTCGCAGGCCACCTCCAGGGCGACCGCGACCGCCGTCACCGCTCCAGCACCGGGGCCGTCGTCGGCGCGCGACCCCCTGCTCGACGGCCTGCGCACGGTGGCCCTCGTCCGGGTCGTCCTGTGGCACGCGGTCGCCGCGGCCTGGCTGAGCTGGGTGTTCCCGGCCATGCCGGTGATGTTCTTCCTCGCCGGCTCCCTGCTGGCCGTCTCCGTCGGCCGCCGCGGCGGCCGGCGCGGGCCGGCCTGGCTGCGCACCGCCGCCAAGCGCGCCCGCCGCCTGCTCGTGCCGTTCTGGGTGTACGCCGTCGCGGTCGTCGCCGTCACCTACGTCACCTGGTGGACGGCCCCGGCCGGCGAGGGCGGCGACGCCCCTGGCCGGCGCGAACTGCTGCCGTGGGTCCTGCCGCTGCTGACGCCGGTGTCCCCGGAGGGGCAGCAGGGGTGGCTGACGTCCCACCTGTGGTACGTCACCGACTACCTGTGGCTGCTGCTGCTGGCGCCCGTCGTCCTGTGGTGCGCGCGCGGGCCGGCCCGCACGCTCGGCACCCTCGTGGTCGCCCTGGCGGGACTGGCGGCGCTGGAGGTCGGCCCGCAGTACGGCTGGCCGACGCTGGCCGGCTGGCCGCGCACGGCCGTCGGCGACCTCCTCTGCTACGGCAGCTTCGCCGTGCTGGGCGCCGCGTGGGCGCGCTCGCGCCGCGCCCGCTCCACGGGCCCCGCCGGGCGCCCGGCGGTGGACGCCCCGCGCCGGCGCGTGCCCGGTGCCGTGCTCGTGGCCGCCGGAGCCGCCCTCGTCGCCGGCGCGCTGGCCCTGACCCGCGTGCTGCCGCTGGAGCGGTGGTCGCTGAACAACTCGTGGCTGCTGCTGGCGCTGGCCTCGCTGGGCTGGCTGCTGGGCCTGGCGGCCTTCGAGCGGCCGCTGCGCGCCCTGTCCGGCTCGGCCCGCCTGTCGCCGCTGGCCCGCGGCTTCACCGCGCGCGCCGTGACGATCTACCTGTGGCACCCGGCGATGATCGTGCTGGCGCGCACCGGTGTGGACCGCTGGGGCCTGGACGCCGGCACCGCGACCGGGATCGCCGTCGTCCTGGCCGTCACGGCCGCCGGCACCCTGCTGGCCGTCCTGGCGCTCGGCTGGGTCGAGGACCTGGCCGGCGGGCGGCCGCCGCGGCTGTGGCCGGGCCGGCGCGGGCGCCGGCTGGCGCGCCCGCTGGGCCGCGTCGGGACGCCCGTCACCGTGCTGTCCTCGGCGGCCGCCACGAGCGCGCTCGTCGTCGCCCTCGCCGGCGCCTTCCAGGGCGGGCTGAGCCCCTCCCTGGGCGCCATCCCCGGCCCCAGCGACCGCGAGGCCCTCGGCCAGTCCGCCTTCAGCGCGGACGCCGACCCCGTCCAGGTGCTGCCGCACCGCACCGAGCCGCTGGCCGAGCTGCCCGCCGACGCGCTGCAGCAGCGCCTGGACGAGTGGGTCGCCTCCGTCGACGGCATCGACGCCGGCAGCGTGGCCGTCGTCTCCGGCGACGCCGTGTGGGAGGGCACCACCAGCTCGCAGGTCGGCGAGGGCCTCGCCGTCGGCCAGGAGGTGCAGGCGGCGTCCCTGACCAAGAGCGTCACCGCCGCGCTCGTCCTGCAGGAGTGGACGGCCGGCACCGTCGACATCGACGCCCCCGTGCCCGACCTCCCCGGCATCCGCGTCCCCGCGGACCTGGAGGTGCCCACCCCGCGCCAGCTCATGCGGCACGCGGGCGGCCTGCTGCCGTACCAGGACTCCCCGGCCTACGACCCGGAAGCGCTCTACAGCGCCGAGGACGTCGTCCAGCTGTCGCTGGACGAGCCGCAGGTGTTCGAGCCCGGCACGAGCGTGGCCTACTCCAACTCCGGCTACCTGTGGCTGGGGCTGCTGCTGGAGGACGTCACCGGCCAGCGCTTCGGCGACCTGGTCGCCGAGCGCCTGGCCGCCCCGCTGGGACTGACGACGTTCCGCGTCGACGAGACCGAGCTGCCCGGCTGGGTGGGCTCCTCCTCCGGCGGCCTGTGGGCCTCCCCGGGCGACCTGGCCCGCTGGTACTCCCTGCTGGTGGAGACCGACGCCGTGCTGACCGACGAGGCGCGCCGGGAGATGCTCGCCGTCGACGACCTCACCGTCGGCACGGGCATCTGGCCGTTCTGCCTGTGCGGCACCGACGACGAGGGCCGCAACTGGGCCGCCGGGTGGGGTCAGCTCATCGCCGCCGGCGGGGCGATCGACTACCCCGCCGAGCGGGTGGCCGTCATGGCGTACCTGCTCCCCGAGGGGCAGCTGGCGCTGGACTCGATGCCCGGCCTGGCCGGGGCGCTGCTGGAGGTCCTGCCCGGCCGCCAGCTCCCCGACCAGCTGCCCGAGCCCGCCCAGCCCTGACGGGTGGGCGCGCGCGGCTCGTGCGAGGCTCGGGGCTGTGACGAGCCCCGCCCCGGACCCCGCCACCCGCCCCGACGGCAGCACCGGCCCCACCGGCTCCGTGGTCGTCGTCAACTGCGGCAGCTCCTCGGTCAAGCTCGCCCTCGTCGACCCCGTCACGGGGGAGCGGGCGCTGTCCTGCCTGGGCGAGCGGCTGGGCACCCCCGACGCCGTCGTGCACATGCGCACCGCGCAGGGCACCCGCACGATCACCCCGGCCGCCAGCACCCACCGCGGGGCCCTGGCGCACGTGCTGCAGCGCCTGCTGGACATGGACCTGCCGCCGCTGCTGGGCGTGGGCCACCGCGTCGTGCAGGGCGGTTCCGTCTTCCACGGCTCGGTGCGGATCGACGACCGGGTGCTGGCCCGCATCTCCGAGCTGTCCGCGCTCGCGCCCCTGCACAACCCGGCCAACGTCTCCGGCATCGAGGCCGCCCGCGCGGTGCTGCCCGAGCTGGAGCACGTCGCCGTCTTCGACACCGCCTTCCACCAGACGATGCCCGAGCGCGCCTACCGCTACGCCGTGCCGGCCCGCTGGTACGAGGAGTACGGCGTGCGCCGCTACGGCATGCACGGCACCAGCCACCGCTTCGTCTCCCGCCGGGCCACCGAGGTGCTCGAGCGCGACGCCGGCCTCGACCCGGCCTCCTCGCGCCTGGTCGTGGCCCACCTGGGCAACGGCTGCTCGGCCACCGCCGTCCTCGGCGGGCGCTCCGTGGACACCACGATGGGCCTGACGCCGCTGGAGGGGCTGGTCATGGGCACCCGCTCCGGCGACCTGGACCCGGCCGTCGTCGAGCTCGTCGCCGACCGCACCGGCCTGGACGCCGCCGCG
Organism: Kineococcus haloalkalitolerans; assembly: GCF_050871905.1. NCBI lineage: Bacteria > Bacillati > Actinomycetota > Actinomycetes > Kineosporiales > Kineosporiaceae > Kineococcus > Kineococcus haloalkalitolerans. The sequence goes on along the minus strand of NZ_JBJLSH010000015.1, from coordinate 61,632 downwards.
GTCGTCAAGCAGCTGAACTCCGAGTCGGGCCTGCTGGCCCTGTCCGGGCTGTCCAACGACGTGCGCACCCTGACGGAGGAGGCCGCGGCCGGGCACGCGGGCGCGAAGCTGGCCCTGGACGTCTTCGTGCACCGCGCCGCCAAGCACGTGGCCGCGCTCACCGTCCCCCTGGGCGGGCTGGACGCCCTCGTGCTGACCGGCGGCATCGGTGAGAACGCCGTCGAGGTCCGCTCCCGCCTGCTGGCGTCGCTGCGCCACCTGGGGCTGGAGGAGGACCCGGCCGCCAACGCCGAGCACGGGCGCGGCTCCGTCCCCGCCGGGCGCATCACCGTCGACCGGCCCGGCCCGCTGGCGCTGGTGGTGCCCACCGACGAGGAGCTGCTCATCGCCCGCGACACCGTGGCCCTCGTCCACGACCGCTGACCACCCCGCCAGCCCCGCCAGCCCGAGAAGCGCCGGAGGACCGTCCCGTGGCCCGCACCCTGCTCGTCGTCCCCACCGGCCACGGCGCCGGCCTGACCTCCACCTGCCTGGGCCTGCTGCGCGCCCTGGACGCGCGCGGCGTGGCCGTCGGGTTCCACAAGCCGCTGGCCCAGGCGACCCGCGGCGGCGAGCCGGACCGCTCCGTGGCGCTCGTGCGGCTGACGACGTCGCTGGAGCCGGCCGAGCCCATCGCCGCCGGCCGCGTCGTGGAGCGCCTCAGCCGCGGCGAGGTGGACGACCTCATGGAGGAGGTGGTCGCCTCCGCCGAGGGCGTGCTGGCCGCCCACGACGTCGTCGTCGTCGAGGGCCTGGCCCCCTCGGCCGACCAGGTGTTCTCCGGGCGCGTCAACCAGGCGCTGGCCGTCGCCCTGGACGCCGACGTGCTGCTCGTGGGCGCGGCCGGCGCCGACGGGGCCGACCCGGGCGCCGCCGAGCGCATCGCCGAGGACATGGCCGTCACGGCGGGCACGTACCGGGCGGGGGAGGGGCTGCGCGTCGTCGGCGGTGTCGTGTCCCGCTGGCCCGTGCCCGAGGACCCCGAGACCGCCGTCGGCCGGATCGCCGCCCTGCGCGGGGCGCTGGAGCACCACGGCATCCCGCTGGTGGGCGCGGTGCCGTTCCGCAGCGACCTGACCTGGCCGCGGGTGCGCGACCTGGTGCGCCAGCTGGACGTGGACGTCCTGACCCACGGCGACCAGCAGCGGCGCGTCAAGGAGGTCGTCGTCGCCGCCCAGGCGGTCCCGGGGATGCTGCCGCTGCTGCGCGAGGGCCGGCTGATCCTCGTGCCGGGCGACCGGCACGACGTCGTCCTGTCCGCCTGCCTGGCTGCCCTCAACGGCGTGCGCCTGGCGGGGCTGCTGCTGACCGCCGGGGTGGCGATGGACCCGCGGGTGGCCGACCTGACCCACGCGGCCGCCGCCACCGGTCTGCCGATCCTGCTGACGGGCCGCAGCACCTACGCGACCGCCACCGCCGTGAACCGCCTGGACCCCGAGGTGCCCGCCGACGACGCCGAGCGGGCGCTGGCGGTCACCGGCACGGTCGCCGACGCCCTGGACCCGGCGTGGCTGGCGGGGCTGCCCGGCTCCCAGCACACCCCGCGGCTGTCCCCGGCGGCGTTCCGCCGTCGCCTGACGACGCTGGCCGCCGAGCGGGTGCAGCGCATCGTGCTGCCCGAGGGCACCGAGCCGCGCACGGTGCAGGCGGCGGCGCTGTGCGCCGAGCGCGGCATCGCCCGGCCCGTCCTGCTCGCGGCCCCCGACGAGGTCGCCGCCGTCGCCGCCGGGCTGGGGATCGCGCTGCCCGAGGGCGTGGAGGTGCTCGACCCGGCCGGGCTCGTCGACCGCTACGTCGACGTGCTGGTGGAGGCCCGCAAGCACAAGGGCCTGCAGCCGGACGTGGCGCGCGACTCGCTGGCCGACCCGATCGTGCTGGGCACGACGATGCTGCAGGCCGGGGACGTCGACGGCCTGGTGGCCGGCGCGGTGCACACCACCGCGGCCACGGTCCGCCCGGCGCTGCAGATCGTGCGCACCAAGCCGGGCGCCAAGCTCGTCTCCAGCGTCTTCTTCATGTGCCTGCCCGACGACGTCGTCATCTACGGCGACTGCGCGGTCAACCCCGACCCGGACGCGGAGGAGCTGGCCGACATCGCGCTGCAGAGCGCGGCGTCGGCGCGCGCGTTCGGCATCGAGCCGCGCGTGGCGATGATCAGCTTCTCGACCGGGTCCAGCGGCGCCGGTTCCAGCGTCGACAAGGTCGCCGAGGCCACCCGCATCGCGCGCGAGCGCGAGCCCGACCTGGTCATCGACGGCCCGCTGCAGTACGACGCGGCCGCGGTGGCGTCGGTGGCGCGCTCGAAGGCGCCGGACTCGCCCGTCGCCGGGCGCGCCACGGTCTTCGTCTTCCCGGACCTCAACACGGGCAACACGACGTACAAGGCGGTGCAGCGCAACGCGGGCGTCATCTCCGTCGGCCCGATGCTGCAGGGCCTGGCCAAGCCCGTGAACGACCTCTCGCGCGGCGCGCTGGTCGACGACATCGTCTACACGATCGCGCTCACCGCGATCCAGGCCTCGCGCGGCTGAGCGCCGCGGGGGCGGGCGCGGGAAGGTCCCGCGCCCGGTCGCTGTTAAGCTCATCGTGACGGCTGCACGCCGTCCACTCAGCGGGCGAGCCGCCCGCGAGGTCGCTTGAGTCTCATCCTCCGACCAGCGCGCAGCGCACCGCTGCGCCCACGAGCCGGGGGCCGACCGCTGTGCGGCCGCCGATCCCTCTGTGGAGCGCTTTCACGCATGCCTGAGCAGTACCGTTCCTCCCGCCCGTCCTTCGACGGCGACAACCCCTACGGCGAGCGCCGCGGCGCCCGCGCCTACCGCTCCGACGACCGTCGCGGCGGTGACCGCGGCGGCTACCGCGGGTCCTCCTCCTCCGACCGCGGCGGCTACCGCGGCTCCGGCGGCGGCGCCTACGGCGGCTCCTCCGGCCGCGGCGGCTACCGCGGCAACCGCTCCGGCCCGCCGCGCAGCCCCCGCTCCTTCGCGCCGTCCCCGACCGAGCAGGCCCTCACCGCGGCCGAGCAGGTCGAGGTCCCCGAGGCGACCTTCGCCGAGCTGGGCCTGCCGGCCGAGCTCGTCGCCGCGCTGGAGAAGCGCGGGATGACCGCGCCGTTCGCCATCCAGGCGCGCGTCCTGCCCGACGGCATCGCCGGCCGCGACGTGCTGGGCCGCGCCCGCACGGGCTCCGGCAAGACGCTGGGCTTCGGCCTGCCGATGCTGGCGCGCCTGGCCGCCGGCACCCGCACCCGCATCACGGGCGCCCCCCGCGGCCTGGTGCTCGTGCCCACCCGCGAGCTGGCGATGCAGGTGGCCGACGCGCTGCGCCCGCTGGGCGACTCCCTGGGCCTGCGGATGGCCGTCGTCGTCGGCGGTGTCCCCTACGGCCGCCAGATCGCCGCGCTGCAGCGCGGCGTCGACGTCCTCATCGCCACCCCGGGCCGGCTGGTGGACCTCGTCGAGCGCGACGCCGTCTCCCTGGGCGAGGTGCGCGTCTCCGTCCTGGACGAGGCCGACCACATGGCCGACCTGGGCTTCCTGCCCGGCGTCCGCGCGATCCTGGAGGGCACCAGGCCCGACGGGCAGCGGATGTTCTTCTCCGCCACCCTCGACCGCGGTGTCGAGGCCCTGGTGAAGGACTTCCTCGTCGACCCGGTGTTCCACGCCGTGCCGGCCGAGCCGGACTCCGTGGGCAACATGGAGCACCGCGTGTTCGCGCTGCGCCCGCACGACAAGCTCCCGGTCCTCACGGAGATCTCGCAGCGCCCCGCGCGCAGCATCTTCTTCGTGCGCACCAAGCTGGGCGCGCAGCGCCTGGCCGACCAGCTGCGCGAGGCCGGCGCCCCGGCCGAGGCCATCCACGGCGACCTGCGCCAGGCGCAGCGCTCCAAGGCCATCGACGCGTTCTCCGCCGGCGAGACCCGCGTCCTCGTCGCCACCGACGTCGCCGCCCGCGGCATCCACGTCGACGACGTGGACCTCGTCGTGCACGTGGACCCGCCGAACGACCACAAGGACTACCTGCACCGCTCCGGCCGCACCGCGCGCGCCGGCGCCAAGGGCACCGTCCTGGCGATCGCGCTGCCCGACCAGGTCCGCCGCTACGGCTGGCTGCACCGCGACGCCGGTGTGGACGCCAACGCCGTCGAGCACGTCGCGGCCGGTGACGACACCGTGCGCGCGGTGGCCGAGTCGGGTGAGCCGGTGGTCGTCAAGCCGCGCACCCGTCCCGAGCGCGACGGCCGCGGCCCGCGCCGCGGCGGCCCCCGCCGCGACGGCGGCTTCCGCGGCGGGCCCCGCCGCGACGGCGGCCCGCGCCGCGACGGCGGGTTCCGCGGCGGTCCGCGCCGCGAGAGCGCCCCGCGCGACTGACCGTCCCGCAGCACCGCCAGGCTCCCGTCGCCCCCGTCCAGCACCCGCTGGGCGGGGGCTCGGCGCGTGGGGCACCGGTGGCCCCGCAGTGGCCCCGCAGTGGCCCCGTGCGGTGGCGGGGGCGGCGCCGGGTCGTGAGGATGAGGCCCGTCCGCGCACCCGAACCCGTCTGGAGGGCACATGCCCACGCGCACCGCACGCACCGCCTGGAACGGCACCCTGGAGGAGGGCTCCGGCCAGGTCGAGCTGTCCAGCTCGAAGGTCGGCACCTACGACGTCTCCTTCCCGAAGCGGGCGGCCGACGAGGCCGGGGGGACGACGAGCCCCGAGGAGCTGATCGCGGCGGCGCACTCGTCCTGCTACGCGATGCAGCTGTCGGCGCTGCTCGCCGAGGCGGGCGGCACCCCGGAGAGCCTGGAGGTCACCGCCGACGTCTCGCTGGGCCCGGACCCGGCCGGGGGCTTCCGCCTCACCGGCATCAAGATCACCGTGCGCGGCGAGGTCAGCGGCCTGGACGCCGACGGCTTCGCGGAGGCGGCGCAGGCGGCCAAGGAGACCTGCCCGGTCTCCAAGGCCCTCACCGGTGTCGACATCTCGCTGGACGCCTCGCTGGACTCCTGAGGTCCCGCGCGCGACCTCGACCACGAGCGCCCGGTCCCCGCGGGGGGCCGGGCGCTCGCGCGTCCGGGTGGCTCCGGCACCGGCCTGGCGCGCGGCCCTCAAGCGCCGCCGCGGCGGTGACGACGACCGTGGGGTGCCAGAGGTGACGAGCGGCGGCGCCGCGGACTTCGCGGCGGCCGCCACCCTCGTGCTGGGCGACCTGCGCCGGCGCCTGGGCCTGGACCACTGGTGGGTCGCGCGCCGCGACGGGGACGACCACGTCGTCCTGGCGGTCGCCGAGCCGCCCGCGGTGCCCCACCACGTGCCGGGCGCCGTCACGCCGTGGCGCACCAGCTTCTGCCGGATGGTCGCGCGCGGCGGGGCCCCGGCCGCCGTGGGGCGCGTCGCCCTGCGCCCGGACGTCGCGTCGGCCTACGCCGCCCACGAGACCGGGGGCGTCGTCGTGGGGGCCACCCTCTCGGTGCAGCTGCTGTCACCGGCCGGGCAGGTCCTGGGCACGGTGTGCGGCGTGGGGCGCGAGGAGGTGCCGGACCTGGAGGAGCTCCTGCCCGCCGTGCGCGTGCAGGCCGCGGCCCTGGGGCTGCTGCTGCACCAGGAGCTGGCCCTGGCCGAGGAGGCCCGCCGCGCCGAGCGCGCGGAGCGGGCCGCCGCCACCGACCCGCTGACGGGGCTGGCGAACCGGCGCGCGTGGGACGCGGCCGTGCGGGCCGAGGAGTCGCGGGCGCGCCGGCACGCCACCACGGCGGCCGTGGTCGTCCTCGACGTCGACGGCCTCAAGGAGCGCAACGACCACCACGGGCACGCCGCCGGCGACCTGCTGCTGCAGCAGGTCGCGACCCTGGTGGCCGGCCGGGTCCGCGCCCGCGACCTCGTGGCCCGCCTGGGCGGGGACGAGTTCGGCCTCCTGCTGCCGGGCACGGACGCGGCCGGTGCGCGCCGGCTGGCGGAGGACCTGCGCGCGGCACTGAGGGGGGCGGGCGCGGGCGTGTCGGTGGGCGTGGCCGCCCGCCGGCGCCCGGACGACCTGGCGGAGGCCTGGGCGCGCGCCGACGCGGCCATGTACGCCGAGAAGGCGGCGCGCCGCGGGCGCGGCGCCCCGGCGGCTCCCGCCCCGACCGCCGTGGCGGCTCCCGCGCCCGCACCGGCTGCCACGTCCCCCCGGACCGCCTTCGCGGGCGCGGCCGGCGACGACCCGGTCGACGCCCTGCTGGCGACCGTGCGCGAGCAGCTGGGCGCCGACCTGGCCTACGTCAGCACCCTCGTGGACACGGGCGACGGCGCGCACCGGCGGCTGCGCAACCTCGTCTCCCCGCACCCGCTGCCGGTCGCCGTCGGCCACGTCGAGCCGCTGGACGGCAGCCTGTGCCAGACCGTCGCCACCACCCGCGAGCCGGTCGTCGTGCCCGACCTGGCCGCAGCGCCGTGGGCCGACTCCCGCGGGCACCGCGCGTGGGGCCTGCGCTCCTACGTGGGGGTGCCGCTGCTGCGCCGCGACGGCAGCCTCTACGGGACGCTGTGCACGGTCTCGCTGCGCCCGGACCCGCAGCTGCGCGAGCGCGACGCGGGCGTCCTGCAGGCCGTCGCCGGGGCCGTGGTCGAGCTGGCGGAGGGGCAGGACCGCGAGGACGACGCCCGCCGGGCGGTCCGCCGCCGCCTGGACGACCTGCGCGCGGCCGGCGGCCCGCGCATGGTCTTCCAGCCGGTGGTGGACCTGGCCACCGGGGCGAGCGCCGGCGTGGAGGCGCTCAGCCGCTTCCCGGACGGCACGCCCCCCGACCGCTGGTTCGCCGACGCGGCCGCCGCAGGGGCGGGCCAGGAGCTCGAGCTGGCGGCGGCGCGCGCCGCGCTGCCCGCGCTGGACGCCCAGCCGGGCTTCCTGGCGCTCAACGCCTCCCCGGCCACCGTCCTGGCGCCCGCGTTCGCGCGCCTGCTGGCGCCGCTGCCGCTGGGGCGCGTCGTCGTGGAGATCACCGAGCACGTCCCGGTGGACGACTACTCCGCGCTGCGGGCGGCGCTGGCCCCGCTGCGGGCCGCGGGCCTGCGGGTGGCGGTGGACGACACCGGCGCCGGGTACGCGAGCATGCGGCACGTCCTGGCGCTCGTGCCGGACCTGCTGAAGCTGGACGTCAGCCTCGTGCGCGACCTGGACGGGCACCCGCCGCAGCGCGCCCTGGTGGCCGCGATGGCCGCCTTCGCCGCGTCCACCGGCGCGCGCACCGTCGCCGAGGGCGTCGAGACGGCCGCGGAGCTGGCGGTGCTGCGCGAGCTGGGCGTGGACCTGGCGCAGGGCTACCACCTGGCCCGTCCCGGCCCGCTGCCCGCGCCGGCCCCCGAGCCGGCGGTGGGAGGGGACGCGGGGCAGGACCCTCAGGCGACCGGCGGGGCCAGCGGGTCCAGGCGGGCGCGGGCCCGGGCCAGGTCCCAGCCGCGCGCGGCCACCCACGCGTCGTCGTAGTAGGTGTCCAGGTAGCGGTCGCCGTCGTCGCAGATGAGGGTGACGACGCTGCCCGCACGGCCCTCGCGGCACATCCGGTCCACGAGGTCCAGCGCCACGACGAGGTTCGTGCCGGTCGAGGCGCCCGCGCGGACCCCCAGCCGCTCGTGCAGCAGCCGGGCCGCGGCCACCGACTCCTCGTCGGGCACCGTGACGACCTCGTCGACGACGCCCGGCACGAACGAGGGTTCCACCCGCGGCCGGCCGATGCCCTCGATCCGCGAGCCGGGCCCGGTGACGTCCCGCGAGCCGGTGCGCCACGCCCGCGCGAACACCGATCCCTCCGGGTCGGCGACGGCCAGGCGGGTGGCGTGCCGCTGGTAGCGGCAGTACCGCCCGATGGTGGCGCTGGTGCCGCCGGTGCCCGCGCCCACGACGATCCACGCCGGTTCGGGGTGCCGCTCCAGCGCCATCTGCTCGAAGATCGAGCAGGCGATGTTGTTGTTGCCGCGCCAGTCGGTGACGGTGGAGGCCTGCCCGAACTGGTCCAGGTAGTGGTGCCCGGGCCGCGCGCCGAGCTCCTCGGCGACCGCGTACACGGCGCCGGGGTCGTCGACCAGGTGCACCCGCCCGCCCTGGCGGCGGATCAGCCCGAGCTTGGCCGGGGCCGTGGAGCGGGGCACGACGGCCGTGAACGGCAGCCCCAGCATCCGCGCGAAGTACGCCTCGGACACGGCCGTGGACCCGCTGGAGGCCTCCACGAGCGTGGTGCCGGGCCCGATGTCGCCGTTGGCCAGGCCGAAGAGGAACAGCGAGCGGGCCAGGCGGTGCTTCAGCGAGCCGGTGGGGTGCGTCGACTCGTCCTTGAGGTACAGGTCCACGCCCCACGCGGGCGGCAGCGGGAACACCCGCAGGTGGGTGTCGGCGCTGCGGTTGCCGTCGGCCTGCACGAGGCGCACGGCCTCGTGCACCCACGCGCGCGCGTCCCCGGCGACCCCGCGACCGTCCACCCCGCGACCGTAGCGGGGTCAGTCCTGGTCGGGGTCGACCGCCCGGCCGGTGAGCCAGTCCCGGTAGCTCCGGGCGCTGTCGGCGACGACCCGCTGCGCGTCGCGGTCGACGCCAGAACCGGGGAACCCCCCGACGAGCCGGTCGTAGCGCAGGCCGGACAGGGCGGCGAGCAGCCGGTCGAGGTGGCGCTCGGGCATCGGCAGCAGCATCGGGTAGCTGCGCATGAACGAGACCCGGCGGCCGCCCGGGAGCACCATGAGGGTGTCCCCGACGAGGAGGGCGCCGCGGCCGCCGGCGGCCCCCGCGACGTGCAGCACGGCGCTGCCGGCGAAGTGCCCGCCGCAGCGCACCAGCGTGACGCCGGGCGCGAGCTCCTGCCGGTCCTCCCACCAGCGGACCGCGCCGCGGCGCTCGAGGTCGGGGCGCAGCAGCCACCGCCGGTCGCGCCGGGGCAGCTGCACGGGAGCGGGGGAGCCGTCCGGCCGGGGGCAGCGCAGGCTCCACTCGCCGAAGGCGCCGCCGAGGTGGGGGTGGCTGCGCGTCACCGCCAGCAGGCCGCCGAGGTCGCGCACCGCGGTGAGGGCCGCGTCGTCGAGGTAGCCCGGCGGGTCCCACAGCACCGCGCCGGCCGGGGTGCGGACGAGCAGACCGCGGTGCCCGATCCCGAGCCGGGGTTCCACGGTCAGCTCGAGCAGACCGGGCTCCAGCTCGCTCAGCCGGGTGCGGTGCCCCTCGGCGCGCAGCTCCTCCTGCGTGGTCCACGCCTGGCCGCTCGACGGCACGTACTGGCGCTCGTCCTCGCACACCGGGCACACCGCGGGCGGGCGCACCGACGGGGAGCACTGGTTGGCGCAGGTGCGGCAGGTCCGAGCCACCGCGAGGGGTCCTCCGGGCACCCGCCCATGGTGGGGGGGGGCGGGGGGCCGGGCCCCCGGGCGGCCCTCCGGGGGGGGGCCCCGGGGGGGGGGGGGGCCGCGCGGGTCGTCCGGGGGGTGGGGCGGGGGGGGGGGTGGTGGGGGTGGGCGCTGGTGGGGGGGGGGTGGGGGGTTTGGGGGGGGAGGGGGGGGGGGGGGGGGGGGGGGGGGGGGCCCCCCCCCCCCCCCACCGCCATCGCCAGCCTCTCGGTGCGCAGGTCAGCGCTCAGCGCGCGCTCCCCGCGCCCGGGGAGGCGACCCCGCCCGGGACGGCAGCGCTCACAGGGCGTCCGGGCCGTGCTCGCCCGTGCGCACCCGCACGACGTCCTCGACGTGCTGCGTCCACACCTTGCCGTCGCCGATGCGCCCGGTCTGGGCGCTCTTGACGACGACCTCGACGACGTCGGCGATGTCGACGTCCTCCACGAGGACCTCCACCCGCACCTTGGGCACGAGGTCCACGGTGTACTCGGCGCCGCGGTAGACCTCGGTGTGCCCGCGCTGGCGGCCGTAGCCGGAGGCCTCCGAGATGGTCAGGCCCTGGATGCCGTAGGCCTCGAGGGCGGACTTCACGTCGTCGAGCTTGTGCGGCTTGATGACCGCGGTCAGGAGCTTCATGCCGAGACCTCCGAGGTGCCGGTGGAGTGGGCGCCGGGACGGGTGGTGGGGGCGTGCGAGCCGAGGCGGCTCCCGCCGCCGCCGCCGAGGGCGCTGAAGTCGTAGCCGGTCTCGGCGTGCTCGACCTGGTCGATGCCGGCGACCTCGTCCTCCTCGTCCAGGCGGAAGCCCATCGTCTTCTGGATGATCGTGCCGATGATCCAGGCCATCACGAAGGAGAAGACCATGACCGCGACGGCGCCGATCGTCTGGCGCCCGAGCAGGCCGGCGCCGCCGCCCCACAGCAGGCCCGCCTCGCCCGTGGGGGCGGAGGCGCTGCCGACGAGGCCGATGCCGATGGTGCCCCACAGGCCGGCGACGAGGTGGACGCCGACGACGTCCAGGGAGTCGTCGTAGCCGAGCTTGTACTTCAGGCCGACCGCGAGCGCCGCCAGGACGCCGGCCACGGCGCCCAGCAGGATCGCGCCGACCGGGTTGACGGCGTTGGCGGCCGGGGTGATGGCCACGAGGCCGGCCACGGCGCCGGAGGCGGCGCCCAGCGAGGTGGGGTGGCCGTCGCGGAAGCGCTCGGTCAGCAGCCAGCCGAGGATCGCCGCGCCGGTGGCGACGAGGGTGTTGGTCCAGGCGATGGCGGCGACGTTGTCGGCGGCCACGGCCGAGCCGGCGTTGAAGCCGAACCAGCCGAACCACAGCAGGCCCGCGCCGAGCATGACCAGGGGCAGGTTGTGCGGGCGCATCGGCTCGCGGCCGAAGCCCTTGCGCTTGCCGAGGACCAGGGCCAGGGCCAGGGCCGCGGCGCCGGCGTTGATGTGGACCGCGGTGCCGCCGGCGAAGTCGAGGGCCTCGAGCTGGTTGGCGATCCAGCCACCGACGTAGGAGCCGTCGTCGGAGGTGAAGGCGAACACCCAGTGCGCCACCGGGAAGTAGCACAGGGTCGCCCACACACCGGCGAAGACCATCCAGGCGCCGAACTTGGCGCGGTCGGCGATGGCGCCGGAGATGAGGGCGACCGTGATGATCGCGAAGACGGCCTGGAAGCCGACGAACATCATGTTCGGGTAGGTGACCGACGGGTCGTCGCCCATCAGGCCGTTGAGGCCGAAGTACTCGAACGGGTCGCCGAGCAGGCCGCCGCCCACGTCGTTGCCGAAGGCGATCGAGTAGCCGTACAGCACCCACAGGACGGAGATGAGCCCGAGGGCGCCGAAGCTCATCATCATCATGTTCAGGACGCTCTTGGCGCGGACCATGCCGCCGTAGAACATCGCGAGTCCGGGGGTCATCAGCAGCACCATCGAGGCGCTGGTGAGCAGCCAGGCGGTGTCGCCGGAGTTGAGCTCCGCTTCCATGCAACAGGGCCTTCCACGAGGCCGGCGGGGGGCCGGCGGGGGGTGGGGCGCCGCGCGGGGGCGCGGCTCGGGGCGGTCCCCACCGTGGGGCCTGCGCGTTACGGGCGCCGCCCCCTCGTGTTTCGGTCCTGTGACGGCGGCGGCCCCCGTGTGAACATCGTGTTGCCGCCACCGCCCCGTGAGCGGGCCGTCACCGCGCTGTGACCGGTCCGCCCGTCCTCAGGAGATCAGGGCGTCGACGAACGCCTCGGGCTCGAAGGGCGCCAGGTCGTCCGGCCCCTCGCCCAGGCCGACGAGCTTGACGGGCACGCCCAGCGAGCGCTGCACGGCCACGACGATGCCGCCCTTGGCGGTGCCGTCCAGCTTGGTCAGCACGATGCCGGTGACGTCGACGACCTCGGAGAACACCGCGGCCTGGCGCAGCCCGTTCTGCCCCGTCGTGGCGTCCAGGACGAGCAGGACCTCGTCGACGGGGCCGTGCTTCTCCACCACGCGCTTGACCTTGCCCAGCTCGTCCATGAGGCCGGCCTTGTTCTGCAGGCGCCCGGCGGTGTCGACGAGGACGACGTCGGCCTCGGCGTCGATGCCGGTCTTGACGGCCTCGAAGGCCACCGAGGCCGGGTCGGCGCCCTCGCGCTCGGAGCGCACCGTCGGCACGCCGACGCGCTCGCCCCACGTGGCCAGCTGCTCGGCGGCGGCGGCGCGGAAGGTGTCCGCCGCGCCGAGGACGACGTCCTTGTCCTCGGCGACGAGCACGCGGGCGATCTTGCCGACGGTCGTCGTCTTCCCGGTGCCGTTGACGCCGACGACCATGACGACCGCGGGACGGTCGTCGTGGCGGGTCGTGGCCAGGCTCCGGTCGACGTCGGTGCCGACGGCCTTCAGCAGCTCCTCGCGCAGCAGGGCGCGCAGCTGCTCGGGCTCGCGGGTGCCCAGGACGCGCACGCGCTCGCGCAGGCTGTCGACGATCTCGGTGGTGGGGCCGAAGCCGACGTCGGCCAGCAGGAGGGTCTCCTCGACCTCCTCCCAGGTGGCCTCGTCGAGGCTGTCGCGCGACAGCAGCGCCAGCAGGCCCTGGCCGAGGGCGGAGTTGGAGCGCGCCAGGCGCTCGCGCAGCCGCACCAGGCGGCCGGCGGCGGCGGCGGGGCGGTCCAGCTCGCGGGCGGGGGCCGCGGCGGCGGGGTCGTCGCCACCGGCGTCCGGCAGGTCGACGGTGTCCACCGCGCGCGAGGGGGAGTCGCGCGGGACCTCGGCGTCGTCGCCGACGCCGGGCAGCGGCAGCTCGTCGGAGCGGGGGCCCAGGCTGGAGCGGCCGGCCTGCTCGGCCTCGCGCGGGGCCAAGGAGTCGCGGCGGCGGCGGGGCCGGACCAGACCCACGACCGCGCCCACCCCGGCGAGGGCGACGAGCACGACGACGGCGATGACGATCTCGATCGCTTCCACGGGCGCGATCCTCCCAGACCGGTGGGGACGGTGCTCCGCGCCGGCTCAGCGCCGGTCCGCGACCGGCGCGGGCCTCAGTGCTGGTGGGCGGTCTCGCGCTCGTCGGCGCGGCGAGCGCGCTGGGCCTGCAGGCGGGCCGCGGCGTCCTCGACGACGGGACGGGCGATCGTCACCGCCCGGTGCTGCACGCGGGCCCGGGTGGCGTGCACCCGCGGGGAGACCCGCTCCCACCAGGCGTCGTAGCGGGCGATCCAGCGGTTGCCGCTCGCGCGCAGCGGCGGCGCCGCGACGACGAGCAGGACCGCCGCCGCGAGCCCCACGACGAGGACGAACGTCACGATCAAGGTCGTCAGCACCACGCGTCCCACGATGCACCGGCGCCCCGCGCCGCACCACCGGACCCGCCGTGTCGTCACCTCTCCGTGATGGATACCTCACCTGAGAGTCACCGACCGGTCACGCGGGTGATGGCTCCCGCAGGCGCTGGCTGACCACCGTGGACACGCCGTCCCCGCGCATCGTCACGCCGTACAGGGCGTCGGCGACCTGCATCGTGCGCTTCTGGTGCGTGATGACGATGAGCTGGCTCGACCCGCGCAGCTCCTCGAACAGCGTGATCAGCCGGCCCAGGTTCGCGTCGTCCAGCGCGGCCTCGACCTCGTCCAGCACGTAGAACGGGCTGGGGCGCGCGCGGAAGATCGACACCAGCATCGCCACGGCCGTCAGCGAGCGCTCCCCGCCGGACAGCAGCGACAGGCGCTTGACCTTCTTGCCCGCCGGACGCGCCTCCACCTCGATGCCCGTGGTGAGCATGTCGGAGGGGTCGGTGAGCACCAGGCGGCCCTCCCCGCCGGGGAACAGCCGCCCGAAGACCACCTCGAACTGGGCGGCGACGTCCGCGAACGCCTCGGCGAACACCCGCTGCACCCGCTCGTCCACCTCGCGGACGATGGCCAGCAGGTCCTCGCGCGAGCGCTTGAGGTCGTCGGACTGCTGCACGAGGAAGGAGTGGCGCTCCTCCATCGCCGCGTACTCCTCCAGCGCCAGCGGGTTCACCGTGCCCAGCTGGGCCAGCGCCCGCTCGGCCGCGCGGCGCCGCTTCTCCTGCTCGGCGCGCACGTACGGGCGCTCCGCCGGCTCGGCGCCCTCCGGCGGGACCGGGTCACCCGGGGCCGGCGGCGAGGGCGGGACGGGACGGTCGGGGCCGAACTCCTCGACGAGCGCGTCGGGATCGGTGCCCAGCTCCTCCAGCGCCCGCCGGCGCAGCTGGTCGACGGTCCAGCGCTGCTGCGCGCGGGCCACCTCGTCGGCGTGCCGGGAGTCGCCCAGCCGCTGCTGCTCGGCCTGCAGCCCCTCCACGGCGCCGCGGGCACCGCTGACCTCCTGCGCGAAGCGGGCGCGCGCCTCCTCGGCGGCGGTGCGCAGGGCGGCGGCCTCGGCCGCGGAGGCGGCGTGCACGGCCAGCGCCCGCTCGGCGCCCTCGCGCACCCGGGTGGCGACCTCGGCCTGCCGGGCCCGGCGCACCCGGCGGGCCGCCGCCCGCTCCAGCGCCGCGCGCTCCTCGGCGGCCTGGCGCTCCAGGGCGTCCGCGCGCCCGGCCAGCGCCCGCGCCCGCTCCTCCGTCGTGCGCAGCGCCAGCCGGGCCTCGGTCTCCTCCCGGCCCAGCGCGCGGGCCGCCTCGGCCAGGCGGTCGCGCTCGTCGGTGCCGACGTCGCCGTCCTCGTCGGGGGCGGCCGCGGCCAGCTCCGCGCGCTCGGTGAGCTGCTCCAGCTCCGCGCGGTCGGCCGACAGCCGCTCCACCACCGCCGCGCGCGCGGTGCGGGCCCGCTCGGCCTCCGCGGCGGCCGACCGCACGGCCGCGCCCAGCTCGGCCAGCTGCTCGGCCACGGCGTTCATCCGCGCGTCGGACTCGTGCAGGTGCTCCAGCGCCGCGCGCACGCGCTCCTCGCCCGCCGCGCGGGCCCCCTCGGCCGCGCGCACGGCCCCCGCGGCCCGCTCCCCGCGACGTTCGGCCGCGCGCAGCGCGTCCGCGGCCTCGTCCACCGCGGCCTGCACCTGCAGCAGGCTCGGCGCGGACGCGGACCCGCCCGCGGCCCGGTGCGCCGCCAGCAGGTCGCCGGCGCGCGTGACGGCCACCAGGTCCGGGCGGACGGTGAGGACCTCGCGGGCGGCGGCCAGGTCCTCGCACACGACGGCGTCGCCCAGCAGCCGGGCCAGCGGCGCGCCCAGCTCGCCCGGCGCGGTGACCAGCTCGAGCGCGGGGCGGACACCGGCCGGCAGCGGCCCGCGGGCGACCGGCGGCTCCCGCCCGTCGTCGGGGGCGCCGCCCGGGGCGCCCGCCACCAGCAGGTGCGCCCGCCCGGCGTCACCGTCCTTCAGGTGCTCCAGCGCCGCCACCGCGTCGGCCGGCGAGGCGACCGCCACCGCGTCGGCGGCCGCGCCCAGCGCCGCCGCCACGGCCTGCTCCCAGCCCGGCTCGACGCTCAGCAGCGCCGCCACCGAGCCCAGCACCCCGGACAGCCGGTCCCCGGCCGCCAGCAGCGTGCCCGCCCCGTCCCCGCGGGCCAGGCCCAGCTCCAGCGCCTCGTGGCGGGCGCGCCAGCTGGTGCGCTCGTGCTCCGCCTCGCGCTCCTCCTCGCGGGCCGCGCGCAGGGCCTCCTCGGCCTCCGCCAGCGCGGCCGAGGCGCGCTCGTGCTCGGCGTCGAGGTCCTCCTCGCCCTCCTCCACGCCGGCGACCTGCGCCTCCAGCGCCGCGAAGCGCTCGCGGGCCGCGCCGCCGCGCTCCTCCGCCTCGGCCAGCGCCTGCGCCAGGCGCTCGGCCTCCGCCTCGGCGGCCTCCAGGCGCGAGCGCCGCGCCGCCACCTGCCCCTGCAGCCGGGCCAGGCCCTCGCGCCGGTCCGCGGCCGCGCGCAGCGCCGCCGCGACCCGCCGGTCCTCCGCGAGCGCCGCGGCGTCCGCGGCCGCGCGCCGCTCGAGCACCTCGTCCAGCGCGGCGCGGCCGGCGGCCACCCGTCCCGCCAGCTCGGCCTCCTCCGCCCGCACCCGCTCCGCCGAGCGCGCCAGCTCCTGCGGGTCGCGGCGCCCGGCCGCTTCCTCCGGCTCGGCGGCCAGCAGGCGCAGCCGCTCGGCGGCCAGCGCCCGCACCCCGCCCAGGCGCTCGGCCAGCGCCTGCAGCCGGTGGTGCGTCTCCACCGCCCGGGCCAGCTCCGGCGCGGCCGCCGCTGCGCGGGCCTCGGCGGCCGCGAGGCGCTCCGCGGCCTGCGACAGGTCCGCCTCCACCTGCGCCTGGCGCGCCTTCAGCGCCGCCTCGTCGGCCTCGTCGCGCTGCAGCGCGCTCGCGGCCTGCACCAGGTCGTCGGCCAGCAGCCGGCAGCGGGCGTCGCGCAGGTCGGCCTGCACCACCTGCGCGCGCCGCGCGGCCTCGGCCTGCCGGCCCAGCGGCTTCAGCTGGCGGCGCACCTCGACGACCAGGTCGGCCACCCGCGTGAGGTTGGCCTCCATCGCGTCCAGCTTGCGCAGCGCCTTCTCCTTGCGGCGGCGGTGCTTCAGGACGCCGGCGGCCTCCTCGACGAACCCGCGGCGCTCCTCCGGGGAGGCGCGCAGCACCGCGTCGATCTGCCCCTGGCCGACGATGACGTGCATCTCGCGGCCGATGCCGGAGTCGCTCAGCAGCTCCTGCACGTCCAGCAGCCGGCACGGGGCGCCGTTGATGGCGTACTCCGAGCCGCCCGTGCGGAACATCGTGCGGGTGACCGTCACCTCGGCGTACTCGATGGGCAGCGCGCCGTCGGAGTTGTCGATCGTGAGGCTGACCTCGGCGCGGCCCAGCGCCGCGCGGCCCGACGCGCCGGTCGTGCCGGCGAAGATGACGTCCTCCATCTTGCCGCCGCGCAGCGTCTTGGCGCTGTGCTCGCCCATCACCCACGCCAGGGCGTCGACCACGTTGGACTTGCCGGAGCCGTTGGGGCCGACGACGCACGTGATCCCCGGCTCCAGGCGCAGCGTCGTCGCCGAGGCGAACGACTTGAACCCCTTGAGGGTGAGGGTCTTCAGGTGCACGGTCGTCGAGCCTAACCACGCCCGGCGCCCGCACCGGCGCGCCGCGCGGGCCGCGGGACGGGCGGCGCACGGCGGTCCGCGGCGCGCGCCGGACGGGCGATCACCCCCCGTCCCGTGGTACGACGGTCGTGGCTCCAGGACACCGTCGTCCGAGGCCGACGACCGTCCGGAGACGGGCGGACCGAGGACGACCGCTCCCGAGCCGAGAGGACACCCGTGTCGACCCCCACGGTCGCGTCGCTGCGCGCGCGACTGCCCCGCCCCCGCCCCGTCCCCCTCGCCCCCCTGACGGCCCCCGGCGCGAGCGCCCCCGGCCCGGCCGCCGAGCGGACCGTGCCGCTGCGCGTCCTGCTCGTCGTCGCGCTGCTGTGCTCGATCGGCCCGCTGTCCATCGACATGTACCTGCCGGCGTTCCCGGCGATCAGCGGGGACCTGTCCACCTCGGCGACGGCGGTGCAGCTGACGCTGACCACGTTCATGGCCGGCATGGCGCTGGGGCAGCTGGTGCTCGGCCCGCTGTCGGACCGCCTCGGCCGGCGCCGCCTGCTCCTGCTGGGGGCCGCGACGTGCTTCGCCGCCGGGGTCGTGTGCGTCCTGACCCCCTCCATCGCCGTGATGGTCGTGGCCCGCTTCGTGCAGGGCTTCTCCGGCGCGGCCGGGCTGGTCATCGGCCGCGCCGTCGTCGCGGACGTCTCCTCCGGCCGGGCCGCGGCCCGCGCCTTCTCCACCCTGGCCGTCATCCAGGGCGTCGCCCCCGTCGTCGCCCCGATCCTCGGCGGCGTGCTGGCCGGCCCGGTCGGCTGGCGCGGCATCTTCGGCGTCATCGCGGCCGCGTCCCTCGTCATGACGCTCGCGGTGCTGCTCCTGCTGCCCGAGACGCTGCCCGCCGAGCGCCGGCACAGCGGCGGCGCGGCGCAGGTGGCGGCGACCGCCCGGCGGGTCCTGTCGCGGCGGCGCTACGTCGGGTACGTGCTGACCGTCACCTCCGCCTTCGCGGGGATCTTCGCCTACGTCTCGGCCGCGCCGTTCGTGTTCACCAACGTCCTCGGCCTGAGCACCGGCTGGTTCTCCGTCGCCTTCGCCGCCAACGCCCTCGGCATCGTCGCCGGCAGCTCCAGCTCGGCGCTGCTGCTGCGCCGGCTGGACCCGCGCACCGTCCTGACCGCGGGGGTGTCGCTGCAGATCACGTGCGCGGTCGCGATGGGCGCGGCCGTCTTCCTGCTCGGCTCCCCGACCGCCCTGGTGCTGCCGCTGCTGTGGCTGACGATGTACGCGGCGGGCCTGACGTTCGGCAACGCCACCGCGCTCGCCATCGAGCAGGTCCGCTTCGCGGCCGGCACCGGCTCGGCCGTGCAGGGCGCCCTGCAGTTCGGCTTCGCGGCGCTCGTGTCGCCCCTGGTCGGGCTGGCCGGGGAGGCCTCCGCCGTGCCGATGGCCGTGGTCATGCTCGGCGCCGCCGCGGTCTCGGCGACCGCGCTGTTCGCCGTCGCCCGCCCGTGGTCGCGGCGGGTGCCCGGCCCCGCCGCCGCCTGAGCGCGGCGCGCGCCGTCCCGGGGCGGGTCAGCGGGTCTCGAACCCGCCGACCCCGCGAGCGGCGCCGCGGTGCTCCACGACCGCGGTGACGCGCCCGGGGCGCCGGTGCGCCGACGGCTCCGCGCGCAGCCGGGACAGCAGCTCGGCCAGCGCGGACGGCGGACCCTCTGCCACGACCTCCACGCGCCCGTCGGTCTTGTTCGCCGCGCTGCCGGCCAGGCCCAGCTCCAGCGCCTGCGAGCGCACCCACCAGCGGAAGCCCACGCCCTGCACGGTCCCGGAGACGAAGGCCGTCACGCGCTCGGCCCCGTCGCCGCCCGCGGACTGGCCCTGAGCCCCGCTCACGCGGTC
Organism: Kineococcus haloalkalitolerans; assembly: GCF_050871905.1. NCBI lineage: Bacteria > Bacillati > Actinomycetota > Actinomycetes > Kineosporiales > Kineosporiaceae > Kineococcus > Kineococcus haloalkalitolerans. The sequence continues at coordinate 42,890 of NZ_JBJLSH010000015.1, read as the reverse complement.
CTCGCCCGGACGCCGGCGGTGCGCGGACGCGGCTGGCAGCCCGGGCAGGTGAAGGACGAGCGGTTCATGAAGGTGTCGCGGCGCACCGGCGAACCGCACCGCGGGCACGGGCGGCCCGCCTGCCCGTAGACGGCCAGGGAGCGGTCGAAGTAGCCGCTGGCGCCGTTGACGTTGACGTACAGGGAGTCGAAGCTCGTCCCGCCCGCCGCCAGGGCGGCGCTCATCACCTCCCGCAGCCCGGCCAGCAGCAGGTCCACCTGAGCGCGGCGCAGGGTGCGGGTGGGCCGGGCGCCGTGCAGGCGGGCCCGCCACAGCGCCTCGTCGGCGTAGATGTTGCCCACGCCCGACAGGAGCGTCTGGTCCAGCAGGGCCCGCTTGACCTCGGTGGTGCGCGCGCGCAGGCGCCGGGCCAGGTCGGCGTCGTCGAAGGCCGGGTCCAGCGGGTCGCGGGCGATGTGCGTCACCGGCTGCGGCACCAGCGCCGCCCACGGCGACCCGGGGTGCTCGCAGCGGCCCGCCGGCGCACCCGGCACGGCGGACGGGTCCTCGGCCAGCGGCACCACGGCGACGCCGCCGAAGGTGCGCTGGTCCACGAAGCGCAGCTCGGGGCCGCCGTCGGTGAAGCGCCAGCGGGCCCGCAGGTGCTTCTCCTCGGGGGCGTCCTCGGCCTCCACGAGCAGCTGCCCGCTCATGCCCAGGTGCACGACGAGGGCCTCCCCCGTCGGCTCGGCCGTCCCGCTGCCCACCGGCTCCCCCGGCCCGGCCAGCGGCAGCCACAGGTACTTGCCGCGCCGCACGGCGTCGGCGAGCACGGTGCCCTCCAGGCGGGCGGCCGCGTCGGCGGGCCCGGCGGTGTGGCGGCGCACCACCCGCTCGCCCCGGAACTCCACGGAGCGCACCTGGCGGCCGGCGACCCAGCGGGCCACGCCGCGGCGCACGACCTCGACCTCGGGCAGCTCGGGCACGGCGCGTCCTCCGGGCGCCTCAGCGCTCGGCGCGCTCGGAGGACCCCGAGCGCACGGAGCGCGCGGCCTCGGCCTCGCGCAGGCTGCTCACCGCGGCGGCGGCGGCCTGCTGCTCGGCCTCCTTCTTGCTGCGCCCGGCGCCCTCGCCCAGCGGGGTGCCGGCGACGACGGCCTCGGCGCGGAAGCTCTTGGCGTGGTCCGGCCCGGAGTCGGTGACCACGTACGAGGGGGCACCCAGGCCCGAGGACGCGGTCAGCTCCTGCAGGGCCGTCTTCCAGTCGGTGCCGGCCGCGCCCAGCCGCTCGGAGGCCTCCACGAGCGGGGTCACCAGCCGCAGCACGAACGCGCGCGCGGTGTCCAGGCCCAGCGACAGGTACGCGGCGCCGATGACCGCCTCGAGCGTGTCGGCCAGGATCGAGGACTTGTCGCGACCGCCGGTGGTCTCCTCGCCCTTGCCCAGCCGGACCGACTCGCCCAGCCGCAGGCCGCGGGCCACGTCGGCCAGGGCGCGCATGTTCACCACGGACGCCCGCAGCTTCGCCAGGCGCCCCTCGGGCACGTCGGGGAAGCGGCGGTACAGCTCGTCGGTGACGACGAGGCCCAGCACGGCGTCGCCGAGGAACTCCAGCCGCTCGTTCGTCGGCAGCCCTCCGTGCTCGTACGCGTACGAGCGGTGGGTGAAGGCCTGCACGAGCAGCTGGCGGTCGATCGACACGCCGAGGTCGGCCTCCAGCCGGTCGGCGTCCACGTGGTTGCGCACGCCGGCCGGCCGGGAGCCGACCACCTCCTCCGAGCTCAGCTCAGAGGTCCTTGACCTTGCGGCCCTTGTACTCCAGGTACAGCGGGGTGCCGGCCGAGTCGGTCACGACCCGGGCCTGGTGCGGGCGCGCGTAGACGGCCTGGCCGCGCTGGGTGCTGCGGACCAGCGTCTCCTCCGACGCCTTCCACTGCGCGCGGCGCGACCGGGTGTTGCTGCGGGACATCTTCCGCTTCGGGACGGCCACGATCAGCTCTTCTCTCTCGATCCGGACGGGTTCTCGTCGGGCTGCTGCGCGAGCAGGCCCTCCAGGGCGGACCAGCGCGGGTCCGCCGGTCGGTCGGGGGACGGGGTCTGCTCGGAGACCCCGATCTCCCAGTCCTGCTGGCACACGCCGCCGCACTCGGGCTGGAACGGCAGCTCCAGCACGACGGCGTCGCGCACGGCGGGTTCGATGTCGACGAGCTCGCCGGCGGCGACCTCGCGGACCTCGTCCTCGTCGTCGGCGACCTCCGCGGGCGTGCGCCCGGGGTAGGCGAACAGCTCCTGCACCTCGACGGTGACCTCCTCGGTCACCTCGGTGAGACAGCGCACGCACTCGCCCACCGCGGTCGCGCGCACCGTCCCCGAGACCAGCACCCCCTCCATCACGGCCTCCAGGCGGAGGTCGAGGTCGAGGTCGCTGCCCTCCGGCACGCCGATGACGGCGATGCCGAGGTCGGCGGGCGCGGGCACGGTGGCGGTGTACGTGCGCATCGACCCGGGGCGCCGCCCCAGCTCGTGCGTGGACAGCACCAGCGGCGCGGACGGGTCGAGCCGACCCTCCTGCACCTTGCTCACGGGACCGTCCTCCAGACGACGACTGCGGGTGGTGCGCGGGACGCACCAGTCGGCCCCGCCGCGCGCGGTGAGCACCACGGGCGTCGAGGCCGCGGTCAAGGGTAGCCGAGCAGGTGCCCGCTCACCCAATCGCGCCGCGATCGCCGTCGTGGGCGCCGCCGGCGCTCAGCGGGCGGGGCTCGCGCCCCCGGGCCGCGGGGCCGCCGAGGCGCCCCCCTCCGCGGCGGCCGCCGGCGCCGCGTCCGGCCCCGCCGCGCCGTCGGCCGCCCCGGTCGCGCCCTGACCGGCGGGGTCCTCGCCGGGGGTGCGCACCTTCAGCCGCTCGCGGCCGCGGCGGGCCTGCTGCTGCAGGCGCTCCAGCTCCTCCTCGAAGTCGCCCAGCTTGCCGTCGCACCAGGCGTCGGCGTCCACGCGCAGCCGGTGGGCCTCCTCGCGGGCCGTGGTGACGATGTGCTCGGCGCGCTCGCGGGCGGCGCGGGTGACGGCCTGGGAGTCGGTGAGCTCCTCGGCGCGGGCGCGCGCCTCGGCCAGCACGTGGTCGGCCTGCTCGCGGGCCGCCTCCAGCACCTCGTCGCGCTGCGCCAGCACGTCGCCGGCCTGCTGGACCTCCGCCGGCAGCAGCCGGCGCACCTCGGCGACCAGCCGCAGCACCTGCTCGCGGTCGACGACGACCGACGAGGACAGCGGGACCGCCCGGGCCCCCGACACGAGCGCGGCGAGCTCGCCGAGCTTCTCGTGCACCTCCACGACTACCTGCTTCCTCACGGACGACCGGGACCGGGCCATCCTGCCGTGCCGCCGCCCGCGCCGGGGCCCCGCCCACACCCGGAGGGGCGCTCAGCCGCCCTCGCCGCCCAGTCGCCGCAGCAGCGGCCCGTGCACCGCGGCCGGGACGAGGTCGCGCACGTCGCCGCCGTGGCGGGCGACCTCCTTGACCAGGCTGGAGGACACGTGCTCGAAGCGCGGGTCGCCGACGACGAACACCGTCTCCACGTCGGCCAGGTGCCGGTTCATCAGCGCCATCGGCAGCTCGTAGGCGTAGTCCGTGCCCCCGCGCAGGCCCTTGACCACGACGTCCGCGCCGACGCGGCGGCAGTGCTCGACGAGCAGGCCGCCGGCGAACTCCTCCACCCGCACCCGCGCCGCGCGCGGGTCGCCGGAGCCCGCGAGCGCCTCGCGCACCAGCGCCACGCGCTCGGGTCCGTCGAACAGGCCGCGCTTGGCGGGGTTGGTGGCCACCCCGACGACGACCTCGTCGAACATCGCGGCGGCGCGCAGCACCACGTCGACGTGCCCGACGGTGACCGGGTCGAAGCTGCCGGGGCACACGCAGCGGCGGGCGGTGGGGGCGTCCACGCGCGGACCCTAGCCGTCCGTCCGCCCGTCGCCGTCCTCTCCCCCGCCGCCGTCGCGGTCGTCGTCCGCGTCGTCGGCGCGGTGGGCCGTCCACACCGCGGTCTCGCCGTAGCGGCGCTCGCGGCCCGGCTCCAGCGCGTCCGGCCAGCGCGGGCGCGGGGACCGGGTGCTGCGCTCGACCACGACGGTGGCGCCGGGCGCCAGCAGGGGCGCGAGCGCGCCCAGGACGGCGGCCAGCTCGTCCTCGCCCAGGGGGTAGGGCGGGTCCAGGAGGGCCAGGTCGTACCGCTCCCCCGCCGCCGCCGCGGCGCCCAGGTGGCGCTCGACGCGGTCGGCGACGACCCGCACCCCCGGCAGGGCCAGCGCCGCGGCGTTGGCGCGGGCCACCTGCGCGGCCCGGCGGTCGGCCTCGACGAGCACGACGCGCTCGGCGCCGCGGCTGGCGGCCTCCAGGCCCAGCGCGCCCGAGCCGGCGTACAGGTCGAGCACGCGCGCGCCGCGGACGGCACCGGCGGCCTCCAGCGCGGAGAACAGCGCCTCGCGCACCCGGTCGCTGGTGGGCCGGGTGGTCTGCCCCGGTGGCACCTTCAGCCGCCGCCCGCCGGCCGCGCCGGCGACGATGCGGGTCACGAGGCGGCCCCGGCGCGCGGCTCGCGGGCCCGGGCGCGCGCCGCGGCGTAGCCCCAGCCGATCGCCACCGCGGCCAGCGTCGCCAGCACCTGGCCCTCCACGACCAGGCCGACGGCGCCGCCGGCCAGCAGCGCGAGCAGCAGCGGCAGGGTCGCCAGGACCGCCAGGTCCGGGCCGGTGGAGACCGCCGCCACGGCGGCGGTGGGCACGGCGCCCATCGCCGTGACGACCTGCGGGCGCGACAGGTCGGGGTCCGGGCGCAGCGCCCCGCGCAGGGCCGCAGCCGCCCAGCCGGGCCCGGCCAGCGCCCCCAGCAGCGCCCACGCCCACCAGGCGGTGGGGCCGCTCGCGGTGACCAGGCCCGACGTCGTCGCGGCCAGCGGCACGGCCAGCGCGCCCCACAGCGCGCACAGCACGGCGACCGGCAGCAGCCGCACGAGGAGGACGGCGCGGGCGTCCACCGGCAGGGCGCGCACCGCCGCGGGCACCAGGACCGCGCTGCGGGCCGGTTCGGACAGGGTGGTGGCGGCCGCGTACCCGGCCGCCCACAGCAGCAGCGCCACCACGCCCGGGTGGGCGGCGGTGGCCGCCGCCACGACGAGCGGGACGAGCGCCAGCGCGGCGGCCGTGGCCGGTCGGCGCGGCTGCCGGCGCAGCAGGAGCAGGTCGGCGGCCAGCACCGCCCCCAGCGGCCCCCGCACGCGCGGCGCGCGCCGGCCGACCGGTCGGGCGGAGCGCACGCGGGAGGGGCCGTCGGCGGCCAGCGCCCGCCCCACCTCGCGCAGGTCCAGCTGCAGCACGGAGGCGGTCAGCCTCGTCAGGCGGGCCGAGCCCCGGCGCAGGGCCGCGGCCGGGGTCCGGGCCGCGTCGCGGTGCGCGCGGCGCCCGGGACCGGCCAGGGCCACCAGCGCGGCCAGGGCCGCAGCGGCCGCCGGGACGGCCAGCGCGCCGGGCGGCACGGACGCCACCGGCACCGCGGCCGCCGCGGAGACGGCCAGGAGCACGACGAGGGCCGCGGCGGCGGCGTCCAGGGCGGCCGCGCGCCGCAGCAGCCGCGGCGTGGACGCGCGCGCCGGGTGCCGCACCAGCACCGGCAGCAGCAGCGCGAGGCCGCCGGTGGCCAGCGCGGCGCCCAGCACAGCCGCCCCCGCCACGGCGGCGACGACCGCCCCCGCGCCGGCCGTCCCGGTGGCTCCCAGCGCCACCGAGGCCGCCCACGCGCACGTCAGCGCCCCGGCGGCGGCCAGCGCGGCCGCGCGCCGGCGCACGACGGGCCGCAGCAGCGCCTCCCGCGCCACCGGCAGCGGCGTCCACCACGTCGTCGGGGCGGCGGGCAGGCTGACCGGACCCAGCCGGCACAGCGCGGCCAGCAGCATCAGGACGGCGGCGACGGCCAGCCCGGCGGCGGCCGCCACGGCCGAGGTGCTGGTGACCGGGCCGGGTCCGGCGGCCGGCTCGGCCAGCCCCCGCTGCAGCGCCTGCCGCAGCGAGGAGCTGGCCCCCAGCAGCAGGAGCGTGGCGATGCCGACCTCGAGCACCGTCGTGTAGGTGTCGGTGAGGGCGGTGCGCAGCCCGCGCAGGGCGCGCGCGGGGCTGGCGTCGCGGACCAGGTCCCGGCGCGTGGGCAGCGCCGCGCCCGCGGCGGGGCCGGGCAGGACGGCCACGGGGTCGGTGCGGGCGCTCACGCGACGGGGTCCGAGACCACGCGGGCGGCCTCCTCGGCGTCCACGACCCGGCAGCCGGTCGCGGCGTCCCCGGCGTCCCCGGCGTCCCCGGAGTCGTCGACGACGACCGCGCGGTCGGCCAGGCCGCGCAGCAGGACGGTGTCGTGGGTGGCCACGAGCAGCGCGGTGCCGGCGTCGCGCTCGGCGCGCAGCCGCTCCAGCAGCGCGACGCGGCCCGGCGGGTCCAGGCGCTGCTCGGGCTCGTCGAGCAGCAGCAGCGCGCGCGGGCGCACGAGCGCCGCGGCCAGCAGCAGGCGGCGCTTCTGCCCGCTGGACAGCGACACGGGCAGCTGGTCCGCGGCCCCCTCCAGCCGCTGCGCGGCCAGCTCGGCGTCCACGACGGCGGCGACGTCGCGCACGCCGTGGCCGCGGGCGACGAGCTCCAGGTGCTCGGCCACCGACAGCTCGGCGAACCAGGCGTCCTCGTCGAAGACGCAGGCCACCCGGCGGCGGAAGGACGCCGAGCGCTCGTCGACGGGCTGCCCGTCCAGCAGGACCTGACCGGCCAGCGGCTCCAGCAGGCCGGCGACCGCGCGCAGGACGGTGGACTTGCCGGCGCCGTTGGCGCCGACCAGGCACACCGCCTCCCCCGCGGCCACGTCCACGGTGACGGGGGCGCACACCGGCTCGGCGCTCCAGCCGACGGACAGCTCCCGCAGGCTCAGCAGCGGCTCGGACCGCGGCCCGGACGTGCGGGGGGCGCGCGCCGCCCGGGGGGTCCACCCCGCCCCAAGAACAGCTCGGTGTCTCCGGAGACTCGCTCGGCGACCGCGGCGGCCAGCGCCCGGTGCCCCGTCAGCGCCGGGTCGCGCGTGACGAGCTCGGTGGCGTCGCGGCGGGCCTCGGCGATGACGTCGGCGTCGCGCAGCACGCTCAGCAGCTGCAGGGAGGTGCGCCGCCCGGACTGCGCGGCGCCCAGCACGTCGCCCTCGCGGCGCTGCTCCAGGTCGACCTGGGCCAGCGCGAACCCGTCGGTGGTGGCCGCCAGCGCCTTCAGCCGCTTGCCGGCCGCGGAGCCCTCCTCCACCCCGGTCAGCAGCAGGCAGGTGCCGGGCAGCCCGCCGCGGCCGATGCGCCCGCGCAGCTGGTGCAGCTGGGAGATGCCGAACCGGTCGGCGTCGACGACGACCATGACCGAGGCCGTGGGCACGTCGACGCCGACCTCGACGACGGTGGTGGCGACGACGACGTCCACCTCGCCCGCGGCGAAGCGGCGCATGACGTCCTCCTTCTCCGCGGCGGGCAGGCGCCCGTGCAGCACCTCGGTGCGCAGCCCGCTGGTCGCGGGGTGCTCGCGCACGGTGCGCACCACGTCCAGGACGGCCGCGGCGGGGCGCTGGGCTCCCCCGGCGGGCGGCTCCTCCTCCGGCGGCTCCTCGTCCCACAGCGCGTCGGCACCGGGCTCCAGGTCCGCGGCCGCGGGGACGCTCGCGGGGGCGCTCGCGGCGGCGTCGGGACCGTCGGTGGGCTCCTCGCCGATGCGCGGGCACACCACGTACGTCTGCCGGCCCCGCGCGGCCTCCTCCGCGACCCGCTCCCACACCCGGTCCACCCAGGAGGTGCGCTGCAGCGGCACCACGGTGGTGGTCACGGGCGCGCGCCCGGGCGGCAGCTCGTCCAGGACGGAGGTCTCCAGGTCCCCGAAGACGGTCATCGCCACGGTGCGCGGGATGGGGGTGGCGGTCATGACGAGCAGGTGGGCGGTGCGCCCGCCGCGCCGGCGCAGCGCGTCGCGCTGCTCGACGCCGAAGCGGTGCTGCTCGTCGACGACGACCAGGCCCAGGTCGGCGAACTGCACGTGCTCCTGCAGCAGGGCGTGCGTGCCCACGACGATGCCCGCCTCGCCGCTGGCGGCGGCCAGCAGCGCCTCGCGCCGGGCCGCGGCCCCCAGGGAGCCGGTCAGCAGCACGACGCGGGTGCCGCGCTCGTCGCCGCCGAGCAGCCCGCCGCGGGCCAGGTCGCCCAGGGCGGCGGTCAGCGAGCGCAGGTGCTGGGCGGCCAGCACCTCGGTGGGGGCCAGCAGCGCGGCCTGGCCGCCCGAGTCGACCACCCGCAGCATCGCCCGCAGCGCCACGAGGGTCTTGCCGGCGCCGACGTCGCCCTGCAGCAGGCGCTGCATGGGGTGGTCGCGGGCCAGGTCGGCGGCGACCTCCTCGCCCACGCGCGCCTGCGCGGCCGTCAGCGGGTACGGCAGCCGCTCGTCGAAGGCGTCCAGCACCCCGCCGGCGCGGCCGGGGCGGGCCACGGCGCGCTCGGCGGCCGCCTCGTGGCGCCGCTGCGCCAGGGCGGTCTGCAGGACGAACGCCTCCTCGTACCGCAGCCGCTGCTGCCCGGCCGCCAGGTGCTCGCGGGTGTCGGGGGCGTGCACGGCCCGCAGCGCGGCCAGCGGGCCCAGCAGGCCGTGGCGGGCCACCAGCTCGGCCGGCAGGACGTCCGGGATCCCGTCGGCGCGCTCGTCGAGGGGGTCCAGGACGGCGCGCACGGCCTTCTCGACCTTCCAGCTGGCCGCCTTGCCGGTGGCCGCGTACAGCGGCACGGGACGGTCGACGACGACCCCGGCGTCGTCGACCCCGTCGGGCAGCGCCTGGTAGTCCGGGCGGGCCAGCTGCAGGGAGTGGCGGAAGCGCTCGACCTTGCCGGAGACGACGACGGTGCGCCCGGGCACGAGCTCGCGGCGGTGGTGGGCGAACTGGTTGACGTGGCGGGCGAAGAACGTCAGGCCGATCGGGGTGCGCCCGTCGGTGAGGGTGACCTGCAGCAGCGCACCGGCCCGCGCGCGCATGGGCCGCGGGGCGGCGACCTCCTGCACGCGCGCGACGACGGTGACCTGCTCGCCGGCCTCCAGGTCCCCGACGGGGGTGACCTGGCCGCGCTCGACGTAGCGGCGGGGCAGGTGCCACAGCAGGTCGCGCACGGTCGCCAGGCCCAGCTCCTCGGCCAGCAGCGCGGCCGTGCGCGCGCCCAGGCGGCTGGACAGCGGTGCGTCCAGCTCGTCCACGCGGGCAGGCTACTGCGGCGCGCCCACAGCCCCGCCGCGGCTCACCGGCGCTCGTGGACGGTGCTGCGGACGGTGAGGGGCGAGGTGTCCGCGGCCGGGGCCGGGGCGGGCACGCGCGGCGCCGGCCCGGGCGCGGCGTCGGCGGTGTGCCCGGCGCGGGCGACCCGGTCGCGGCCGGCGCGCTTGGCGGCGTACAGGGCCTGGTCGGCGCGCGCGACGAGCTGGTGCGGGGCCGGCGGGTGCCCGGCGTCGCCGGGGACGCTGACGGCGAGGCCGACGCTGACGGTCGGGCGCAGCGCGTCGACGCCGTCGGCCGGGGCCAGCGGGGAGCGGGGCAGGCGCAGCGCGGCGACCCCGGCGCGGAAGCGCTCGGCCACGGCGTGCAGGGCGTCGGCGCGCAGCGGCCCGCCGTCGGGGTCGTGCTCGTCGTGGACGAGGACGACGGCCAGCTCGTCGCCGCCGTAGCGGGCCACGACGTCCCCGCGCCGGCACACCGCGCGCAGCTGGTCGGCGACGGCGCGCAGGACGGCGTCGCCGGCGGCGTGGCCGTCGACGTCGTTGACGCGCTTGAAGTGGTCGACGTCGGCCAGCAGGACGCCGCACGCGCGCCCGGCGGCCAGGTGCTCGGTGAGCACGGCGTCGAAGACGCGGCGGGTGGCCAGCCCCGTCAGGGCGTCGGTGCCCGCGTCGTGGCGCAGCCGGTTCACCAGGCGGTCGGTGCGGTCGCGGGCGCCGGTGAGCATCGCGGTGACGACGGCGAAGGTGGCCAGGTGCGCGGGCACGTCGCGGGCCACGGCCGCGGCCCCCTCCAGCACGGCGAGCAGGACGGCGTTCGCGACGACGGCCTGCGCGGTCATCAGCCAGGCCGCCGCGCGGCGCAGGTGGTAGGCGGCGTAGAGCGCCGGCCAGCCCAGGTAGACCTGCGCGCCGAAGGAGGTGTCCTGCGTGAAGACGTCCAGCAGGAGGACGAGCAGGCCCGCGCCGGAGGCGAGCAGGGCCGCCGCCCACCCGGGGCAGCGCTCGGGGCGGGCGACGGGCCAGGCGCTGGCCAGCGCCATCACCGCCGCCGCGCCGACGGTGGCGGCCCAGCCGCCGGGGCGCTGGCCGAGGACCTCGGGCGAGACGAGGCCGTTGACGACGCTGTAGAGGGCGCCGCACAGCGCGAGGAGCCCGACGACGCGGGTGGCGGCCACGGGTTCGCGCGGGGTCCACCAGCGCGGCCCGCCGCTGCGGCGCCGCGCCGGCAGCGGGGTCGACGGCTGCGAGGTCGACGGCTGGTCCACGTCCGTCCATCGGCAGCGGCGGTCCACGGCTGCAGGGCCGGACGGGCGGTTCGCGGGCACGGGCGCGCCTCGGCTATGGTTGTCCGCGGTGTCCGGACGGCCGGGCGCCGTCGCGTCGCCCGCCCGAGCGTTCGGGAGCCGGCGCGCACACCCCATCGGATCGACCCCAGGAGTTCCCCGTGGCTGCCACCTGCGACGTCTGCGCCAAGGGCCCTGGCTTCGGCAAGAGCGTCTCGCACTCGCACCGGCGGACCAACCGGATGTGGCTCCCGAACATCCAGCGGATCCGGGCGACCGTCAACGGGTCCCCCAAGCGCCTCAACGTGTGCACCTCCTGCCTGAAGGCAGGCAAGGTCACCCGCTGACCCCTTGACCGGCCGAGGGCCGTCCCCCACCCGGGGGGCGGCCCTCGTCGCGTCCGGGGCCGCTCACGCCGCCCGTCACCCGCGGGCGAAGTGGTCCCAGCCGGAGCCGGGCCCGTCCCAGCGCGAGCCGTCGACCGTGACGGCGGGCGCACCACCGCGCGGGGCCACGACCCGGCCGACGGCCCGGAAGCCGGCCGGCAGGACGACGCCGGGCGGGAAGCAGCCCAGCAGGGCGTGGTCCTCGCCCCCGGTGAGGACGAAGCCGTCGGCGGTGGCGGCGTCCACCCCGGTGGCGGCGGCGAGCGCCGCGGACCAGGCGCCCAGCGGGCCGCCGCGCAGGTCCAGGTCGAGGTCGGCGCCGCTGGCGGCGGCGGTGCGCCCGGCGTCGCGCAGCAGGCCGTCGCTGACGTCCATGAGGGCGCCGGCCCCGGCCGCCGCGGCGGCCGGGCCGGCCGCCACGGGCGGGACCGGGCGCCGGTGCGCGGTCACGAGGTCGGCCGCGGCGCCCCAGCCCGCGCCGTCCGGCCCCCCGGGCCCGTGCGCGCGCAGCAGGTGCCACCCGGCCGCCGAGCGCCCCAGCTCACCGGCCACGGCGACGACGTCCCCGGGGCGCGCCCCGGAGCGCAGCACGGGCGCGCGCCCGGCCAGGTCGCCGAGGGCGGTGACGGAGACGACGACCTCGGCGGCGCCGGACAGGTCGCCGCCGACGACGACGGCGCCCAGCGCCCGGCACGCCTGCGCGGCCCCGCGGGCGAAGTCCTCCACCCACGCCACCTCGACGTCCCCGGGCAGACCGAGCGCGACGACCAGCCCGGTGCAGCGCGCGCCCATCGCGGCGACGTCGGCGACGTTCTGCGCGACGGCCTTCCAGCCGACGTCCGCGCCGCTGGACCAGTCGCGGCGGAAGTCGCGGTGCTCGACGAGGACGTCGGTCGTCACGACCACGCGCCCGTCGGGGGCGGCGACGACGGCGGCGTCGTCGCCGGGGCCGACGAGGGCCTCGCGCGGCAGCAGCGGCACGACGCGGTCCAGCAGCCCCTGCTCGTCGAGGTCCCCGACGAGCAGCGGTCCGGCGGGTGTCACGATGCCTCCCGATGACGTCCCCGGCTCCCGGCGGCGGCGTGCCCGGGCGGGCGGACGCCGCGAGCGCCCCGCCCGCACCGGCCCGCCAGCGCCTGTGGGTCGCGCTGGTCGTGCTCGCCGTGGCGGCGGGCGCGCTGTGGGCCTACCGCAGCGGCACGTCGGGCGTGGAGGCCGCCCCGGCCGCGGGCGCCCCGGAGTGCGCGGCGCTGCTGGACGACCTGCCCGCGAGCCTGGGCGTCCTGGGCCGCGTCCCGCAGGGCGCCGCGGGCGTGGCGGTGTGGGAGGGTCCCGGTGGCCGCGAGGTCGTCCTGCGCTGCGGCGCGCAGGTGCTGGGCCCCACCACGAAGGAGTGCGTGCCCGTCGGGCCGGACCCGGAGTCCTCGGTGGACTGGGTCGTGGACGCCCGCAGCGACCGGGCGGTGCGCTTCCTGACCTACGGGCGCGAGCCGGCCGTGGAGGTCACGGTCCGCTTCGGCGACGCGGGGGCCGCCGGGGCGAGCGGCGCCACGGCGCAGCTGGTGGACCTGGCCGGGCCGGTGGCCGCGATCCGGCAGACCCGCACCTGCCTGTGAGCGCACCGCTCAGCGCAGCCCGGCGGGCCGGTGCAGGGCCTGCTGCAGCAGGCGGTCCACCAGCTCCTCGTAGGAGACGCCGGAGGCGGCCCACAGCTGCGGGAACATCGACGTGGGCGTGAACCCGGGCATCGTGTTGATCTCGTTGACGACGACCCGGGCGGCGCCGTCGCCCCCCTCGCCCGGGACCGGGTCGACGTCGACGAACAGGTCGACGCGGGCCAGGCCCTCGGCGCCCATCGCGGCGAACACCTCGACGGCGGTGCGCCGCACGGCGTCGGTGACGTCGGCGGGCAGGTCGGCCGGGCAGCTGATCCGCACCGCGGCGGCGTCGAGGTACTTGGCCTCGAAGTCGTAGAAGGCGCGCCCGTCGACGACCTCGACCTCGCCGGGCAGGCTGGCCGTGAGGGTCCCGTCGGGCGCCTGCAGGACGCCGACCTCGACCTCGCGGCCGCTCACGCGCGCCTCGACGAGGAACTTCGGGTCGTGCTCGAGGGCGGCGTCGACGGCGGCGTCCAGCTGCCCGGGCTCGTCGACCCGGGTGATGCCGATGCTGGAGCCGGCGCGGGCGGGCTTGACGAAGACGGGCAGGCCGAGGGCGGCGACCTCCGCGCGGCAGGCCTCGCGGTCGGCCTCCCAGCGCCGCGCGGTGCCCCACCACCACGGGCCCACGGGCAGGCCCGCGCCGGCGAGCATCGTCTTCATGGCCTGCTTGTCCATCCCGGCGGCCGAGGCGAGCACGCCGGAGCCGACGTAGCGGGTGCCGGACATCTCCAGCAGGCCCTGCAGGGTGCCGTCCTCGCCGTAGGGGCCGTGCAGGAGGGGGAAGACGACGTCCACCCCCAGGTCCGCGGCCACGGCGGGGACGTCGAGCCGGTGCAGGGCGCGCGCGTCGACGTCCTGCGCCAGGGCGACGCGCTCCCCGGCGGCGGGCACCTCGGGCAGCTTGCCGTCGACGATGCGCAGGCGCTCGGGGTCGTCGTCGACGAGGACCCACTGCCCGCTGCGCGTGATGCCGATGGGCACGACGTCGTAGCGGGTGCGGTCGACGGCGGCGAGCACGCTCGCGGCCGTCACGCAGCTGATGGCGTGCTCGGAGGAGCGGCCGCCGAAGAGGACGGCGACGCGGGGCTTCGCGCTCGGGCCGGAGGGAGTCATCGCGGGGACCCTACCGGCGGTGTGGTTGTCTCCTGCCGTGCCACGACAGGACCCCCAGGACCAGCGCGACCCCCAGGACCAGCGCGACACCCCCGGGCCGCGCCCGCTGTCCCCCGCCACCGTCGCGGTGGTCGCCGGCCGCCCGCCGCGCGCCCACGACGCCGAGCTCAACGTCCCCGTGTCGCTGTCGGCGACGTACGTGGGCGGCGGCTCCCTGGTCACCGGCGCCACCGCCGGTCCCCAGGGCGCGACGATGGGCTACGGCCGCTTCGGCAACCCGACGTGGTCGGCGCTGGAGGAGGCGCTGGGCGCCCTGGAGGGCGGCGAGGCGCTGACGTTCGCCTCCGGGATGGCGGCCGTGGCCGCCGCGCTGCACCTGCTGCCGGCGACCGGCACCGTGCTCGTGCCGCACGGCGCCTACAACGGCACGCACTCGCTGACGGCGCTGCTGGCCGAGCAGGGCCGCGTCGCCGTGCGGCACGTCGACATCACCGACGTGGAGGGCGTGCGGGCGGTGCTCGCGGAGGTCGAGGGCCCGGTCGCGCTGTGGCTGGAGTCGCCGACGAACCCGCTGCTGGAGGTCGCCGACATCGCGGCGCTGGCCGCGGCCGGGCGCGAGCGCGGCGCGGTCGTCGTGGTGGACAACACCTTCGCCACGCCGCTGCTGCAGCGGCCCCTGGAGCTGGGCGCCGACGTCGTCGTGCACGCGGTGACGAAGTTCCTCTCGGGCCACTCCGACGTGGTGATGGGTGCCGTGGTGGTGCCGGAGGGCTCGGCGCACCGCGACGCGCTGCTGCGGCACCGCACGCTGCACGGGGCGGTCCCCGGGCCGCTGGAGGCGTTCCTGGCGCTGCGCGGGCTGCGCACGCTGCCGCTGCGGCTGGAGCGCTCGCAGGCGAGCGCCGCGGAGCTGGCCCGCCGGCTGCGCGAGCACCCGGCGGTGACGCGGGTGCGCCACCCCTCGCTGCCGGAGGACCCCGGGCACGCGCTGGCGGCCCGCCAGATGGGCGGCTTCGGCGCGATCGTCTCGATCGAGGTGGCCGGGGGCGCCGCCGCGGCGGACGCCGTGGTGGACGCGGTGCGGCTGTGGGTGCCGGCCACGAGCCTGGGCGGGGTGGAGTCGCTGGTGGAGCGCCGCCGCCGGCACGCCGGGGAGCCGGGCGTGGTGCCCGAGGACCTGCTGCGCCTGTCGGTGGGCGTGGAGGACCTCGAGGACCTGTGGGCGGACCTGGCGCAGGCGCTGGACCGGGTGGCGCCGCGCGCCTGAGGACGGGCCGGGCGGACCCGGCCGCTCAGGCGAGCGGCCAGGGCCCGTCGAGGGTGCGGGCGCGCGCCAGCAGCCGCCCGGCGGTCTGGGCGGGGGTGCTCTCGGCCCGCAGCACGGCGACGACCTCGCGGGTCAGCGGCAGGTCGACGCCGGCGCGCTCGGCGCGGCGCAGGACGGCCGGGGCGCTGGCCACGCCCTCGGCGGTGCCGCCCGCGGCGGCCAGGGCGGTCTGGAGGTCGGCGCCGCGGCCCAGGGCGGTGCCCACGCGGTGGTTGCGCGACAGCGGCGAGCCGCAGGTGGCGACGAGGTCGCCGACGCCGGCGAGACCGGCGAAGGTGGCCTCGCGGGCACCGAGGGCGACGCCGAGGCGGGTGGTCTCGGCCAGGCCGCGGGTGAGGATGGCGGCGCGGGCGTTGGCGCCGTGCCCGGCGCCCTCGGTGACGCCGACGGCCAGGGCGACGACGTTCTTCAGGGCCCCGGCGACGTCGACGCCGGTGACGTCGGTGGACAGGTACGGGCGGAAGGCGGGGGCGGCGCAGGCGTCGGCGACGGCGGCGGCGACCCGCTCGTCGCGGCAGGCGACGACGGCGGCGGCGGGGTCGCGGCGGGCGATCTCGGCGGCGAGGTTGGGCCCGGAGACGGCCACGACGCGCTCGGGGCCGGCGCCGGTGGCGTCGCGCACGACCTCGGTGCCGAACAGGCCGGTGCTGGTCTCGACGCCCTTGGCCAGGGAGACCAGCGGCACGGGCGGCAGCAGGTCGCGCCAGGCGGCGAGGTGCTCACGCAGGCGCTGCAGGGGCAGGGCGAGGACGACGAGGTCGGCGCCGTCCAGGGCGCGAGCGACGTCGGCGGTGGCGTCGACGCGGCCGGGCAGCTCCACGTCACCGAGGTAGGCGCTGTTGCGGTGGCGCTCGCGCACCTCGTCGGCCACCTCGGCGCGCCGGGCCCACAGGACGACGTCGCGGCCGGCGTCGGCCAGGACGAGGGCGAACGCGCTGCCCCACGACCCGGCACCCAGGACCGCGACACGCGCGTGGGAGGGGCGGGGGTGGCGGGGAACAGCGGGCACGGCTGCCACGCTAGGACCAGGAGCGGGCCGGCCCGGCACCGGTGCACGGCGCCGGGGCGGGCGGGCAGCACGTCATCACGTTCGGTGACTGGCCCGACACGCCGATCGGGGTCCTGGAGATATCTCAGATGTGAGATACGGTGGCGGGCATGGCAGTCTCCACCGAGCCCGTGAGCGACCACCTGTCCGAGGTCGGCGCCCTCATCCGGGACGCCCGCCGCCACCGCGGACTGACCCAGACCCAGCTGGCCGAGCGCCTGAGCACCAGCCAGAGCGCCGTGCACCGCATGGAGTCCGGTCAGCAGAACGTCTCCATCGAGATGCTCCAGCGCATCGGCCACGCCCTGCAGGACGACATCGTCTCCCTCGGCCGGCCCGGCCCCACGCACCTGCGCGTGCACGGCGGGTGCCAGCTGTCGGGCAGCATCGCCGTGAAGTCGAGCAAGAACGCCGGCGTGGCCCTGCTGTGCGCCGCGCTGCTGAACCGCGGCCGCACGACGCTGCGCGGCGTCGCCCGCATCCTGGAGATCCACCGCATCCTCGACGTCCTCGCCAGCATCGGCGTGCGCTACGAGTGGGTCGACGAGTCCGACCTCGTCCTGGACGTCCCCGAGGCCCTCGACCTGGACGCCATGGACGGCGAGACCGCGCGCCGCACCCGCAGCATCATCATGATGCTCGGGCCCCTGCTGCACCGCCACGACACCTTCCAGCTGCCCTACGCCGGCGGCTGCGACCTGGGCACCCGCACCGTCGAGCCGCACATGGTGGCGCTGCGCCCGTTCGGGCTGAGCATCACCGCCACGACGGGCAACTACCACGCCGTCGTCGACCGCTCCGTCGCCCCGCGCCGCCCGGTCGTGCTGACCGAGCGCGGCGACACCGTGACCGAGAACGCCCTCATGGCCGCGGCCCGCCGCGACGGCGTGACGACCATCCGCAACGCCAGCCCGAACTACATGGTCCAGGACCTGTGCTTCTTCCTGGAGAAGCTCGGCGTGCGCATCGACGGCATCGGCACGACGACCCTCGTCGTGCACGGGGTGCCCGACATCGCCGTGGACGTGGACTACTCCCCCTCCGAGGACCCGGTCGAGGCGATGAGCCTGCTGACCGCGGCGATCGTCACCCACTCCGAGCTGACGGTGACGCGCGCGCCCATCGAGTTCCTCGAGATCGAGCTGGCGATCCTGGAGGAGATGGGGCTGCGCTACGAGCTGTCCCCGGAGTACCCGGCCGCCAACGGCCGCACGCGCCTGGTCGACATCACGGTGCACCCCTCGGCGCTCAAGGCGCCGATCGACAAGGTCCACCCCATGCCGTTCCCCGGCCTGAACATCGACAACCTGCCGTTCTTCGCGGTCATCGCCGCGAGCGCGGAGGGCGCCACCACGGTGCACGACTGGGTGTACGACAACCGGGCCATCTACCTGACGGAGCTGAACCGGCTCGGGGCCAACGTGAAGCTGCTCGACCCGCACCGGGTCCTCGTCGAGGGCCCCACGCGCTGGTCGGGCGCGGAGGTCCTGTGCCCGCCGGCGCTGCGACCGGCGGTCGTGCTGCTGCTGGCGATGCTCGCCGCCAAGGGCACCTCGGTGCTGCGCAACGTCGACATCATCGCCCGCGGGTACGAGCAGCTCGCCGAGCGCCTGGTGCCGCTGGGCGCGCAGATCGAGACGTTCCGCGACGCCTGAGCGGTCCCACCGACGACGACGCCCCCCGGCCGGGAACGGCCGGGGGGCGTCGTCGTGGGGCGGGGCCCCTCAGGCCTTCTTGGCGGCCCGCTTGGCCGGGGCGCGGCCGGTGGTCTGCTTGGCGGCGGTCTTCGCGGTGCCCGTCGCCGTCTTCGCGGCCGTCGTCTTCGCCGCAGTCGTCTTGGCGGCCGTCGTCTTCGCGGCGGTCGTCTTGGCGGGCGCGGTCTTGGCGGCCGTCGTCCTCGCGGCGGTGGTCTTCGCGGCGGCGCCCGTCGCGCTCGTGCGGGTGGCCGGGCGGGAGGCGGCCGTGCGGGCGGTCGGGCGGGTGGACGTGGCGGTGCTCGTGCGGCCCGTGGCCGCCCGCGCGGCGGGAGCGGCCTTCTGCGCCGCGGCGCCGGCGGCCGGGCGGGAGGCGGCGCCGGTGGCGACGCCCTTCTCCTTCAGCGAGGCCGTCCAGGCGCGCAGCGCCTTGGTGTCGGCGACGACCTCCTTGAAGGCGGTGCCGGGGCGGAACCGCGGCACGGAGGTCTTCTTGATCTTGACGGCCTCGCCGGTGCGCGGGTTGCGGCCCGTGCGGGCGTTTCGCGCCTGCTTCTCGAAGGTGCCGAAGCCGCTGATGGCGACCTTCTCGCCCTTGGCGACGGCCAGGGTGATGGTGTCCACGAGCGCCTCCACGGCCGCGGTGGCCTGCTTGCGACCCCCGAGCCGCTCCTCCAGCGCGTCGACCAGTTCCGACTTGTTCACGGGTGCTCCTCCTCAGCGAGTGCCCCGCAGCGCCCGCGCCGTGCGGCGGGGCGGGCAGCGGTGCGTCCGGCAGGTTGTCCCGCAGGCCGTCCGGACGGGTGCTGCGAGGCCGAGCAGGAGCCCGACGCGGGCAACGGTACGACCGCCGATCACCGCCGTCCACCAGGGACACGGCGCGCGAGCGGCCCAGTCCGCTTGCGCTGCAACCGGTGACGGCCAGCGAGCGGGCACCGGGCGGGGCTCCGGCCGGTCCGCGCGGAGCCTGCCCGGGCCGCCGGCGAGCCCGTTGCCCCCCAACGACTGCCCACCGCCAGCGCCACGGACCTGTTGCACCGCAACGCTTCCGGAAGCACGAGCGCCCCGGTGCCCGCCGTCGGGCGGGGACCGGGGCGCGGGGGCCGGGCCGCTGCGGGGGCGGGCCTCAGCAGGCGGTGCGGGCCGGCAGCGTGCGCGGCTTCCACGACGGGCGGGCGGCCTCGAACTCCTCGACGGCGTCGGCGTGGCGCAGCGTCAGGCTGATGTCGTCCAGGCCCTCCAGCAGGCGCCAGCGCACGTAGTCGTCGACCTCGAAGGGCGCGGTGAAGTCGTCCACCTGGACCGTGCGCTCGAGGAGGTCGACCGTCACCTCGGTGCCCGGACGCGCCTCCAGCGCCTTCCAGATGAGCTCGACGTCCTCCTGGGAGACGACCCCGGTCAGCAGCCCCTGCTTGCCGGAGTTGCCGCGGAAGATGTCCGCGAAGCGGGGGGCCAGGACGACGCGGAACCCGTAGTCGCGCAGCGCCCAGACGGCGTGCTCGCGCGAGCTGCCGGTGCCGAAGTCGCGGCCGGCCACCAGCACCGATCCCGAGCGGTAGGCGTCCTGGTTGAGGACGAACGACGGGTCGCCGCGCCAGGCGGCGAACAGCGCGTCCTCGAAGCCGGTCTTGGTGACCCGCTTGAGGTAGACGGCCGGGATGATCTGGTCGGTGTCGACGTCGGTGCGCCGCAGCGGGACCCCGACGCCGCGGTGGACGGTGAACTTCTCCACGGTGTGCTCCTCCTCGTGCGGGCGCTCAGGCGACGGGCCGGGGGGCGCCGGCCGCAGCGGCGGCCGGCGGTTCCAGGTCGGCGGGCGAGGACAGGGTGCCGCGCACGGCGGTGGCGGCGGCCACGAGCGGGCTGACGAGGTGGGTGCGCCCGCCCTTGCCCTGCCGGCCCTCGAAGTTGCGGTTGGAGGTGGAGGCGCAGCGCTCGCCGGGGGCGAGCTGGTCGGGGTTCATCCCCAGGCACATGGAGCACCCGGCGTGGCGCCAGTCGGCGCCGAACTCCTTGAAGACCACGTCGATGCCCTCGGCCTCGGCCTGCAGCCGCACGCGGGCCGAGCCGGGCACGACCATGACGCGCACGCCCTCGGCCTTGGTGCGCCCGCGCAGGACGTCGGCGGCCGCGCGCAGGTCCTCGATGCGGCTGTTGGTGCACGAGCCGATGAAGACGGTGTCCACGGCGATGTCGCGCATCGGGGTGCCGCCCTCGAGCCCCATGTACTCCAGCGCCCGCTCGACCGACTGGCGCGCGCCGTCGTCGCCGATGCGCCGCGGGTCCGGCACGGACCCGGACAGCGGGACGCCCTGGCCGGGGTTGGTGCCCCACGTGACGAACGGCTCGATCTCCTCGCCCTCCAGGACGACCTCGGCGTCGAAGACCGCGTCGTCGTCGGTGCGCAGCGTGCGCCAGTGCGCCACGGCGGCGTCCCAGTCGGCGCCGGTGGGTGCGTGCGGGCGGTCCTTGACGTAGGCGAAGGTCGTCTCGTCGGGGGCGACCATGCCGGCGCGGGCGCCGGCCTCGATCGACATGTTGCAGATCGTCATGCGCCCCTCCATCGACAGGGCCTCGATCGCCTCGCCGCGGTACTCCAGGACGTAGCCCTGCCCGCCGCCGGTGCCGATGCGGGCGATGACGGCGAGGATGACGTCCTTGGCCGTGGTGCCCGGCTTCAGCCGCCCGTTCACCGTGATCGCCATCGTCCGGAACGGCTTGAGGGGCAGGGTCTGGGTGGCCAGGACGTGCTCGACCTCGCTGGTGCCGATGCCCATGGCCAGCGAGCCGAACGCGCCGTGGGTGGAGGTGTGGGAGTCCCCGCACACGACGGTCATGCCGGGCTGGGTGAGCCCGAGCTGCGGGCCGACGACGTGGACGATGCCCTGCTCGGCGTCGCCCAGGGAGTGCAGGCGGACGCCGAACTCGGCGCAGTTGCGGCGCAGCGTCTCGATCTGGGTGCGCGAGGTCCTGTCCGCGATGGGCAGGTCGATGCCCACCGTGGGGGTGTTGTGGTCCTCGGTGGCGATGGTGAGGTCGGGCCGGCGCACGGGGCGCCCGGCCAGCCGCAGCCCGTCGAAGGCCTGCGGGCTGGTGACCTCGTGCACGAGGTGGAGGTCGATGTAGAGCAGGTCCGGCTCCCCGTCCGCCCCGCGGCGGACGACGTGCTCGTCCCACACCTTCTCGGCCAGTGTGCGTCCCATCGGTCCCCTCCGGTCCTCCCGCCCGCCGGGCGGTCCTTGCGTCTCACGTCCTGAGACGTCAGTATCGGTCCGTGGACAAGAGTAGCGGAGTCGGCGTGCTGGACAAGGCCGTGCGCGTCCTCGGGGCGCTGGAGGCGGGACCGGCCTCCCTGGCCCAGCTCGTCACCGCCACCGGGCTGGCGCGCCCCACCGCCCACCGCCTGGCCGTGGCGCTGGAGCACCACCGCCTCGTCGGGCGCGACCTGCAGGGCCGCTTCGTCCTCGGCGCCCGGCACGCCGAGCTGGCGGCCGCCGCGGGCGAGGACCGCCTGGTCGCCGTCGCCGGGCCGCTGCTGAGCGGACTGCGCGACGCCACGGGCGAGAGCGCCCAGCTGTACCGCCGGCACGGCGACCACCGCGTGTGCATCGCGGCCGCCGACCGCCTGCACGGCTTGCGCGACACCGTCCCCGTGGGCGCCTCGATGACGATGGCCGCCGGCTCGGCCGCCCAGGTCCTGCTCGCCTGGGACGACCCGGAGCGGCTGTCGGTGGAGCTCCTGGGCGCCCGCTTCGACGCAGCGGCCCTGTCCGGGGTGCGCCGGCGCGGGTGGGCGCACTCCAGCGGCGAGCGCGAGCCGGGGCTCGCCTCCGTCAGCGCCCCCGTGCGCGGGCCGTCGGGACGCGTGGTCGCGGCCGTGTCGGTCTCCGGGCCCGCCGAGCGCTTCGGGCGCCACCCGGGGCGTCGGCACGCCGACGCCGTGGTGAGCACCGCGGAGGCCTTCTCGGCCGCCCTGCGACCCGCAGCGGGTTGAGGGTCGCCGGGGACGACGAAGGCCCCCGGTCGGTGACCGGGGGCCTTCCACGTAGCCCCGACGGGATTCGAACCCGCGCTACCGCCTTGAGAGGGCGGCGTGCTAGGCCGCTACACAACGGGGCCCCAGCGATCCGGGCCGCCGAGGCGGACCGGGCCAGCGGTCCCCACCCGGAGGTGGGGAGCTGGAGTAGCCCCGACGGGATTCGAACCCGCGCTACCGCCTTGAGAGGGCGGCGTGCTAGGCCGCTACACAACGGGGCCCTAGCTGCTCAGCGCACCGGTCGACGTTCCTCGGTGATCGGCGCTGCCGCGCGCTGGGGTACCAGGACTCGAACCTAGACTAACTGAACCAGAATCAGTCGTGCTGCCAATTACACCATACCCCATGGTGATCACCCGACCGGCGGACCGCCCGGGCGAGGACGACTGTAGCCCAGCCGCGGCCCGCCGCCCAAATCCGCCCCCGCCGCGCGCAGCGGGGGCGGACGGGGCCCGGGGGCGGGACGGTGCCGGGCCTCAGCGCTGCTCGAGGACCGCGCGCAGCCGGCGCAGGCGCGCCAGGGAGGAGTCGCGGCCCAGGACCTCCATCGACTCGAACAGCGGCGGGGAGACCCGCCGGCCGGTCACGGCCGTGCGCACCGGCGCGAAGGCGAACTTGGGCTTGATCCCCAGGCCGTCGACGACGGCCGCGCGCAGCGCCGCCTCCACCCGCTCCGTGGTCCACTCCGGCAGCTCCTCCAGGGCCACCAGCGCCGCGTCGACGACGGCGGGGGCCTCCGGCTTGAGCGCGGCCAGCGCGTCCTCCTCCAGGACCACGTCCTCGTCGGCGGCGAAGAGGAAGCCGAGCATGCCCGGCGCCTGGCCCAGCAGCGTCATGCGCTCCTGCACGAGCGGGGCGGCCAGGGCCAGGCGCTCCCGCTGCTCGGCGGTCGGCTCGGCGCCCAGCACGCCCGCGTCCCGCAGGTACGGCACCAGCCGCTCGCGGAAGTCCTCCGGCGCCAGCATCCGCAGGTGCTGGGCGTTGATCGCCTCGGCCTTGGCGACGTCGAAGCGGGCCGGGGAGGCGTTGACGTCGGCCACGTCGAAGGCGGCGACCATCTCCTGGACGGTGAAGACGTCGCGGTCCTCGGCGATGCCCCACCCGAGCAGGGCCAGGTAGTTCAGCAGGCCCTCGCGCACGAACCCGCGGTCGCGGTGGTGGAAGAGGTTCGACTCCGGGTCGCGCTTGGACAGCTTCTTGTTGCCCTCGCCCGTCACGTACGGCAGGTGCCCGAAGCGCGGGACCGCCTGCGCGACGCCGATGTCGACGAGGGCGTCGTACAGGGCCAGCTGCCGGCCGGTGGAGCTGAGCAGGTCCTCCCCGCGCAGCACATGGGTGATGCCCATGAGTGCGTCGTCCACGGGGTTCACCAGCGTGTACAGCGGCTCGCCGTTGGCGCGCACCAGGACCGGGTCGGGGAAGGAACCGGCCTTGAACTCGATGCGCCCGCGCACGAGGTCGTCGAAGGAGTAGTCGCGGTCGGCCGGCACGCGCAGGCGCAGGGTGGGCTGCCGGCCCTGCGCGCGGAACTCCGCGACCTGCTCGGGCGTCAGGTCGCGGTCGTGGTTGTCGTACCCCAGCGCCGTCGGCCGGCCGGCGGCCCGGTGGCGCGCGTCGACCTCCTCGGTCGTGGAGTACGACTCGTACAGGTGCCCGGCGGCGAGCAGGCGCTGCACCACGTCCGCGTACAGCTCGCGCCGCTGGCTCTGCCGGTACGGCGCGTGCGGGCCGCCGACCTCCGGGCCCTCGTCCCAGTCCAGGCCCAGCCAGCGCAGCGCGTCGAGGATCTGCGCGTAGCTCTCCTCGCTGTCGCGCGCGGAGTCGGTGTCCTCGACGCGGAAGACGAGCTGCCCGCCGGTGTGGCGCGCGTACGCCCAGTTGAACAGGGCGGTGCGGACCAGCCCCACGTGCGGGGTCCCGGTCGGGGAGGGGCAGAACCGCACGCGCACGGCGGTGGAGGCGGGAGCAGCAGGCGTCTCAGTCATGGCCGGCCCAGGATATGCACCCACCAGGGTGGTCGCTCAGCGTCACGGGTGGGCCGTCCGGGTGGGAGCCCTCGCTCACGGACGGTCACCGGTGTCACGGTCGTGGGGACCCGCACCCCGCTCCGCGACCCAGGAGGCACCGTGCGCCACCGCACGTCCCGTCCCGTCCCGCGCGCCCGCCGCACCGGCGCCCGCGCCGCCCTCGTCCTCGCCCCGCTCGTGCTGGCGCTCTCCGGCTGCTCGGCCGTCGACGCGCTCGGCGCGCCGGCCGCGGCCGGGACGGCACCCGCCACCGCGGAGACGACCGTCGCGCCGGCGGAGGCGACCGTCGAGCCCGCCGTCGCCCCCGTGGCCGTCGAGCCCGTCCACGACGACCTGGCGCTCGGCTCGGCGCACCGGGAGCTGCGCGCCGGCGGCCTCGGCCTCGCGGTCGACTACTGGAGCACGCTGGACAAGTCGCTGTGGACGCACGGGGCCGCCAAGCCCGTCAGCCTCGCCGCCACCCTGACCGGCGACGGGCTGGGCACCGGCAAGCGCGACAAGCGCGCCTACATCAGCCGCGTCAGCGTCACCTCCACGGCCGTCGACGCCTCCGGGGCCGTCAGCGCGCCCGTCACCTACGACGACGTCGCCCGCCAGGCGCCCGGCTACCTGGCGATGGCCCCCTACGGGTACTCCACGTCGTTCGTCGTGCCCGCCGTGCCCGAGGGCGTGCGCAGCGTCGAGCTCGTCATCAGCTACGACGTGCTCGAGCAGAGCGCTCCCGGCGCCGACGACTACTCCAAGCAGACCGCGACGGACACGCTGGTCATCGCCCTCGCCGAGGGCTGAGCCCGGGAGGGCTCAGACGCCCGGGGCGACGAACGGGTTCGCCAGCGTCCCGATCCCCTCGACCTCCACCTCGACGCGCTGCCCGGCGCGCACCGGCCCGACCCCCGCGGGGGTCCCGGTCAGCAGGACGTCGCCGGGCAGCAGCGTCATGGCGCTGCTGACGTGGGCGATGATCGCCCCCAGGTCGTGGACCATCAGCGAGGTGCGCCCGTCCTGCA
Organism: Kineococcus haloalkalitolerans; assembly: GCF_050871905.1. Taxonomy (NCBI): domain Bacteria; kingdom Bacillati; phylum Actinomycetota; class Actinomycetes; order Kineosporiales; family Kineosporiaceae; genus Kineococcus; species Kineococcus haloalkalitolerans. The sequence goes on along the minus strand of NZ_JBJLSH010000015.1, from coordinate 18,020 downwards.
CGAGGCGGGACTCCTCGCCGTCCACCAGCCGCGTCGTGATCCGCACGTCGGCCGGGTCCAGCTCCGTCTCGATCCAGGGACCGATGGGGGTGAACCCGTCGGCGCCCTTGGCCCGCCACCACTGCTTGTCCGGGCCCTGCAGGCTGCGGGCCGTCACGTCGTTCGCGACGGTGAAGCCGTAGACCACCTCGCGCCAGCGCTCGCGCGGGACGTCCTTGCAGATGCGGCGCACCACGACGGCCAGCTCGCCCTCGTAGTGCAGCTCCTCGCCCGCCCACGCCGGGACCACCACCGGGTCGCCCGGGCCGGCCACCGAGGTGTTCGGGACGGTGAACACGAGCGGCTCGTCGGGGACCTCGTTGCCCAGCTCCTCCGCGTGCGCGGCGTAGTTGCGCCCGATGCCCAGCACCTTGCTGCGCGGGATCACCGGGGCCAGCAGCCGCGCGTCCTCCAGCGGCACCCGCTCCCCCGTCGGGTTCAGCGGCGTGTACAGCGGGTCGCCGGAGACGACGAGCAGCTCCTCCTCGCCGGCCGGGCCCTCCACGACGGCGTAGCGCGGGTCGGACCCGCCGGCCGTGAACCTCGCGATGCGCATGCGCCCACCCTAGTGACGACCCCCGCGAGCGCCGCCCGGGCCGCCGCGGGCCGGTGCCGGCTCACCCCGCCAGGTCGGTGAGCTGGTCGACGAACAGCACGAGGAACAGCAGCCCGCTGGCGGCCAGGGCGACGTTGCTCACCGGCCCGCTGCGGTGCTCGCGCGGGGTCCGGTCGGAGTTGAGCAGCAGCAGCAGCGTCACCGCCAGGAACGGCAGGAAGAACGAGCCGAGCACCCCGTAGGCGACGATCAGCCCGAACGGCTCGTCGAGGAACAGCAGGGCGATCGGCGGGAACGTCAGCCACAGCAGGAACAGCCGGAACGGCGCGCTGCGCTCGGCGGTGCCGTCGGCCACGCGGGCGCTGGCCTCCTGCCCGGCCGGGGCGCGCAGGTTCGCCCAGAAGTCCGCGACCATCAGGCTCACCCCGTTCCACACGCCCAGCAGCGAGGAGAACGAGGTGGCGAAGAACCCGACGAGGAAGACGGCCGACAGCACGCCGCCGTAGCGCTCGCGCAGCAGCTCGTCCAGGTCGAGCAGCCCCGCGTCGCCGGAGGTGATGTCGGCGCCGACCGCGTGGACCAGCTCGGCGCCGACGACCACCATCGCCAGGACGAACACGCCCGTGGTCGCGTACGCGACGCGGTTGTCCCAGCGCATGACGCGCATCCACGTGCTGTCCCGCCAGCCCTTGGCGTTGATCCAGTAGCCGTAGGCGGCCATCGTGATCGTGCCGCCCACCCCGCCGATCAGGCCCAGCGTGTAGACGGTGGACCCCTCCGGCAGGCCCTGGGCGAACCCGCCCGCCGCGCCCGGGACGCGGTCGACGAGCAGCAGGACCGCCAGCCCCACCACGACGACGAACATCACGCCGACGCAGACGGTGACGACCTTCTCGAACAGCGCGTACCGGCCCAGCCCCACCAGCAGCAGTCCGGCCACCCCGCAGCCCACCGCCCAGGGCTTGAGGTCCCCGCCGAACAGCGCGGCCAGCGGCAGCGCGGAGGCCGTCATCGCCGAGGCGCCGTAGACGAAGCCCCACACCAGGACGTAGACGCCGAAGTAGGCGGTCGTCCAGGACCCCAGCGAGCGCCACCCGGCGAACAGGGTGGAGCCCGTCGCCAGGTGGAAGCGGCCGACGGCCTCGGCCAGCACGATCTTCACGACGCAGCCGACGACCGCCGCCCACAGCAGCGCGTAGCCGAAGCGGCCGCCGGCCACCAGGGTGGCGACCAGGTCGCCGGCCCCGACACCCGTGGCGGCCACCACGATGCCGGGGCCGACCAGCCGCCACCGGCGCCGGCGCGCGCCCGCGTCGACCTCGCCCGTCGGACCGTCCACCGCTCCCACGCTCGCTCCCCCCTCGGGCCGCGCGCCGGGCGCGGCGACGGTGCGGCCGGCTCAGACCAGGCGGGTCGTCCAGCCGTGCGGGTCGGCGGCGCGCCCGTACTGCACGTCGAGCAGCGTGCGCCGCACGGCCGTCGTCACCGGGCCGGCCTCGGCGCCGTGCACGACCTCGCCCTCCGGCGACACCAGGCGCCCCACGGGGGTGACGACCGCGGCCGTGCCGCACGCGAACACCTCGGTGATGCGCCCGGAGGCGACGCCCTCGCGCCACTCGTCCACGCCCACCCGCCGCTCGACGACCTCGTGGCCGAGGTCCTTGGCCAGCTCCAGGATCGAGGCGCGGGTGATGCCCTCCAGGATCGTGCCGGTCAGCTCGGGCGTGACGATCGTGCCGTCGTCGTGGACGAAGAACAGGTTCATCCCGCCCAGCTCCTCGACCCAGCGGTGCTCCACGGCGTCGAGGAAGCACACCTGGTCGCAGCCGTGCGCGGCGGCCTCCTCCTGCGCGGCCAGCGAGGCGGCGTAGTTCCCGCCGCACTTCGCCGACCCGGTGCCGCCCAGGGCGGCGCGCGTGTACTCCTGCGACAGCCAGATCGAGACGGGCTTGACGCCGCCGGTGAAGTACGAGCCGGCCGGGGAGGCGATGACGAGGAACCTCACCTCGCGGGCCGAGCGGACCCCCAGGAACGCCTCGGTGGCGACCATGAACGGGCGCAGGTACAGCGAGGACTCCCCGCCGCTGGGCACCCACTCCACGTCGGCGCGCACCAGCGAGGTGACGGCCTCCAGGAACATCTGCTCCGGGACCTCCGGCAGCGCCAGGCGCCGCGCCGAGCGCGCCATCCGGGCTGCGTTGGCGGCCGGGCGGAACGCCCACACCGACCCGTCCTCGCGGCGGTAGGCCTTCATGCCCTCGAAGACCTCCTGCGCGTAGTGCAGGACGGCCGCGGCCGGGTCGAGCGAGAGCGGGCCGTAGGGGACGACGGCCGTGTCGTGCCAGCCGTCCTCCGGGGTCCAGGTCGCGGTGGCCATGTGGTCGGTGAAGTGCTTGCCGAACCCGGGGGCGGCCAGCACCTGCGCGCGACGCTCCGCCGCTACCGGTGCCGCCGAGGCGGTCAGCGGGAACTTCACGGCGGTGGTCTCGGCGCTCATGCGCGTCGTCTCCTCGGCTGCGGGCGGGCGCGCCCGGTGCGGGCGCTCCCGGCACGGTACTCCGTCGTCCCGCGCCCGCCCCGGGCCCGCGCGGGGCCCCGCGCCTCAGCCGGCGGCGAGCTGCGCCAGCGCGTCGCCCACCTGCGGGGTGCTGCGCCGGGCGGGCACCTCGCCGGCCGCGCGGCGGGCCAGGTCGGCGCTCACCGCGGACTCCACGCGGGCGGCCGCCTCGGCCAGGCCCAGGTGGTCCAGCAGCAGCGCCACCGACAGCACCGCGGCCGTCGGGTCGGCCAGCTGCTGCCCCGCGATGTCGGGCGCGGAGCCGTGCACGGGCTCGAACATGCTGGGGGCCGTGCGGTCGGGGTTGACGTTGCCGCTGGCGGCCAGCCCGATGCCGCCCGTCACGGCGGCCGCGAGGTCGGTCAGGATGTCGCCGAACAGGTTGTCGGTGACGACCACGTCGAACCGGGACGGGTCGTTGACCAGGAAGATCGTCGCGGCGTCCACGTGCAGGTAGTCCACGGCCACCTCGGGGAACTCCGCGCCCACGGCCTCGACCGTGCGCCGCCACAGGTGCCCGGCGTGCACGAGGACGTTGTGCTTGTGCACCAGGGTGAGCTTCCGTCGCGGGCGGGCCTGCGCGCGGCGGAACGCGTCGCGCACGACGCGCTCGACGCCGTGGGCGGTGTTCACGCTGACCTCGGTGGCGATCTCGTGCGGGGTCCCCACGCGCAGCGCCCCGCCGTTGCCGACGTAGGGGCCCTCGGTGCCCTCGCGCACGACGACGAAGTCCACCTCGCCCGGGTCCGCCAGCGGCGTCGGCACCCCCGGGTACAGCTTCGAGGGGCGCAGGTTCACGTAGTGGTCCAGCTCGAAGCGCAGCCGCAGCAGCAGCCCGCGCTCCAGGACGCCGCTGGGCACCGTCGGGTCGCCGACCGCGCCGAGCAGGATCGCGTCGTGCCCGCGCAGCTCGGCCAGCACGCTGTCCGGCAGCGTCTCGCCCGTGCGGTGGTACAGCCGCGCGCCCAGGTCGTACTCGGTGGTCTCCACCCGCGGGCCCGCGCCGCCCACGACGGCGCGCAGGACCTTCAGCGCCTCGGCGGTCACCTCCTGCCCGATGCCGTCGCCGGGGATGACCGCGAGCCGCAGGGTGTCCGCCATGCGCGCGAGCCTAGCCAGGCCCGCGCGCCGCCGGCCGCGCCGACCCGGGCGCGCGGCACGATGGGCCCGTGACGTCCGCGAGCGCCGCCGGTCCCGTCCCGGTGTGCGAGTTCTGCTCCAGCGGTGACGAGGTGGCGGTGCAGGAGCGCCTGGGGGTGCGGGTGGCCGTCTGCGCCGCGTGCACCGCCCGCTTCGCGGCGGCGCGCTCCGGCCCGCCGCCGGTCGAGGCGCCGGCACCGGCGCCGGTGGGGCTGCCGCCCACGCTGGGCGAGCAGGCCGGGACCGTGCTGGCGCACGTGCGGCGGATGGCGCGGCTGGCGGCCGCCCGTCCGTGGACCGAGGAGGTGTGCGCGCGCTGCGGCGCGGTGGTGCACCGCTACCGCGCCGGGGACGGCGACGACCGCTCCGGGGACGGGCACGTGGACCTGGCGCGCGAGCCGGTGCTGGCGGCCGCGGTGCCGCCGGGGGCGCGCTGGGAGGTCGTGGACGGCCGGGCCGCGCCCGCCGCGGGCGACGACCCGGACCGGGTCGGCGCGCGCGTGCCGCACGCGCTGGTGTGCGCCGACGCCGAGGCACCGGGCAACGCGCGGCTGCACCAGCTGTGGGCCGCCAACCGGCGCGGGCGCGACCGCCGCGACGACGCGCCCGACGGCCCCCGCGACGACCTCCTCGACGACCCGGGCCCGTCCGGCGCCTGAGCGCGGCGGCTCAGCCCGCCACGGCGGGCGCCTCCGAGCGCAGCACCAGCGCGCCGTCCTCGTCGCGCACCTCCACCGCGGCGACGTCCTCGCGCAGCACCGCCGCGTTGAGCCGGCACTCCACCGGCACCCGGCTGCCCAGGAACGATCCGGACCCCGCCTCCGCGCCGTCCCCGCGCACCAGGACGACGGCGTACTCGCGGCCGGCCGGCAGGCCGGCGACGTCCAGGACGGTCTCGGTGCCCCACGTGTGGGCGACCAGGGCGACGTCGGCGCGCACCCCCTCGGGCTCGCCGAGGACCACCAGCTCCTCCACGGCGCCGAGGGTGCCCGGCGGGCCCTGCACGGGCCGGTCGGCGACCTCGCGGCCCACCGTCACCGCGCCCGCGCCGATCCCGGCGCCGACCACGACGGCCGCGGCGGCGCCGACCCAGCGCGAGGCGGTGCGCCGCCGGTGCAGCGCCCCCGCGGGCGCCGCGGCCGGGCCGGCCCCGGTCGCGCCGCCGGGAAGCACCGGGCCGGGCGGCGGCACGGGCTCGTCCCACCCGGACCCGCGCGGCGGCAGCGCGGCGAGCACCTCGCGGTGCGCGCGCAGCTCCTCCGCCACCGACGGGTCGGCCGCGGCCAGCGCGTCCAGCTCCCGCGCCTCGGCGGGGCTCAGGTCGCCGACGGCGGCGGCGCCCAGCAGCTCGGCGCGCCGGTCCTGGGCCGCGGGGTCCTCGCCCGCGGGGTCGTCGCGCTCGTCAGCCACGCCGCTCACCCCCCTCCTCCAGCGTCCGGCGCAGCGCCTTGAGGGCGTGGTGCATGCGCGTGCGCAGCGTGGCGACCGGGACACCGGTCACCGCGGACAGCTCCTGGTAGCCGGCGCCGCGCAGGTGCACGGCCACGACGACCTGCCGGTGCTCGGGCGACAGCCGCGCCAGGGCCTCGTGCACGAGCAGGCGGTCGACGCTCGCCGCGGCCGGGTCGCGCACGACGCCCGGCACCACTCCGGGCAGCGCGGAGGCGGCACCGGCGGACGCGCCGGCGGGCTCGGCCGCCGTCGCCGGGTCGACGGGGCGGGGGCGGCGCTGGCGGGCCCGGTGGGCGTCGACGACGACGTTGCGGGCGATGGCGAACAGCCAGGTGCGCACCGACCCCTCGTCGCGCGCGTACCGCTCGCGGGCGCGCCAGGCCCGCACGAACGTCTCCTGCAGGGCGTCCTCGGCGGCCGCCCGGTCCCCCAGCGCGTTGACCGCGAAGGCGAGCAGCGGCCCGGCCTCCTCGCGGTAGGCGGCGTCGACGTCGAAGCCGCCCGCGCCGGACCCGGGGTCGGCGTCGGGGGTGGCGCCGGAGGCCGTGCCGGGAGCGGTGTCGCGCACGTCGACGGCGCGCAGCGGGGCCCCGCGGCGGCCCCGCCACCCCGGACGGGCCACGGCCGCCACCTCCCCGCACGTCACCACCGCCACACCAGCACCTCGCGCTCCGGGCGGACCCGCCCGACCGTACCGACACCCCGTCGCAGGTGAGTACGCGAGGCGGGCGCGGCGCGTTCACACCCATCCCAGATCGACGCGCCGTGATCGTGAACGCACGCAGGGTCCCGGTCGTACCCCCCACCAGCGCGGGTCCCGGACGAGGCCCGGAGGGGAGGTCCCGTCCGGGCCCGCGCACGACGGACGCGCGCTGCCGCGCGCGGTGAGCGGGTGGGGACGAGCCGGCCTGTAAGCCGGATCCTGTGCCCGGCGCGCGAGCGCGCCGGCGGCGGCCATCCCTCTCGGACGTGCGTCACCGCACGCCTCCAGCGACCTACCCGGCAGCTCGGGCGGGCCGCCCTCGGACGCTGCCTGTCTGGTCTTGCTCCGGGTGGGGTTTGCCGAGCCGCACCGGTCACCCGGTGCGCTGGTGGTCTCTTGCACCACCGTTTCACCCTTGCCGCCCCGCTCGCGCGGGGGTAGGCGGTCTTCTCTCTGTGGCACTTTCCCGCGGGTCACCCCGGGTGGGCGTTGCCCACCACCCTGCCCTGTGGAGTCCGGACTTTCCTCGGCGACCGGCACCCCGGGGGGCACCGGCCGACGCGACCGCCCGGCCGACTCGTCCGCCGCCGATGGTAGCGGCGGCCCCGCGCAGGCCCACAGCCGGCGTGGGTAGGGTCCCCGCCCGTGCTCGTGCTGCTGCCGCCCTCGGAGACCAAGTGGGCGGGCCCGGACCGCGGGCGCCCCGTCGCGCTGGAGCGCCTGTCGCACCCGGACCTCACCGCGGCGCGCGCCACCGTCCTGGACGCGCTGGCGGCCGTCTCGGCCCGGCCGGACGCCGCCGCCGTGCTCGGCACCGGCCCGGCGCTGGCGGACGTCGTCGCCGCCAACACCACGCTGCGCGCGCGCCCGGCCGCCCCCGCGGCCGACGTCTACCGCGGCGTGCTGTTCGACGCGCTGGACCTGCCGTCCCTGCCGGCGGCCGCCGCCCGCCGCGTCCTCGTCGTCTCGGCGCTGTGGGGGCTGCTGCACCCGCGCGACCGCGTGCCCGGCTACCGGCTGTCGATGGGCACCGACCTGCCGGGTCCCGGCCCGCTGGCCCGGTTCTGGCGCCCGCACCTGGAGCGGGTGCTGCACCCGGCCGGCGTCGTCCTGGACTGCCGCTCCGCCGCCTACGCCGCCGCCTGGGTCCCCGACGCCGCGACGGCGGGGCGGACGGCGGCCGTGCGCGTCCGGCGCGGCGGCGCGGTCGTCTCGCACGACGCCAAGCGCGTCCGCGGCCTCGTCGCCCGCCACCTGCTGACCCGGCCCGGGCGCCCGCCGCGCACCGTCGCCGCCCTGCACGCGGCGGTCGCGGAGGCCTTCGCCGTCGAGCTGGTCCCACCGGCCCGCCGCGGCGCGAGCTGGACGCTCGACGTCGACGCCGCCTGAGCCGGGCCGGACGAGCGCGGTGTGGTGGCTCGCCGGCCTGACCGGTGCCCTGTGCGTCCTGACCGGCGCCCTCAGCGGCCACGGCCTGGCGCAGGTCGCGGAGCGGGCCGGGCCGGTCCTGGGCTTCCTGCTCGCCGTCACCGTGGTGGCCGAGCTGGCCGACCGGGCCGGGGTCTTCGACGCCGCCGCGCGCCGGGCCGCGCGCGCCGGTCGCGGTCGCACCTGGCTGCTGTGGCTGCTCGTCGTCGCCCTCGGCACGGCGGCCACCGTCGTGCTGTCCCTGGACACCACGGCCGTCCTGCTGACCCCGGTGGTGCTGTCGCTGGCGGCGCAGCTGCGCCTGGACCCGCTGCCGTTCGCCTTCACGACCGTGTGGCTGGCCAACACCGCCTCGATGCTGCTGCCGGTCTCCAACCTGACGAACCTGCTGGCGCTGTCCACCCTGGACGACCTCGGCGCGGGCGGGGTGCGCGCCTTCGTCGGCCTGACGTGGGCGCCGTTCCTGGCGGGCGCGGGCACGGCCGTGGCCGTCCTGGCCCTGACCCAGCACCGCCGCCTGCGCGGGCGCTACCCCGCCCCGCCGCCTGCCGCGCCCGTCGACCCCGTCTCGTTCCGCACGGCCCTCGTCGTGTGCTGCCTGCTGGCCCCGGCGTTCGTCAGCGGCGTCGAGCCCGTCGTCCCCGCGACCGTCGCCGCGCTGGTGCTGGTGGCGGTGGCGGCCCGCCGCGACCGGGCGGCGCTGCGGCCCGCGCTGCTGCCGTGGCGCACGGTGGTGCTGGTGGCCGGGCTGTTCCTCGTCGTGCAGACCGCCCGCGAGCACGGGCTGGCGGACGTCCTGGCGCCCGTGGCGGGCGGCGGGGAGGGCTTCGCGGCGCACCTGCGGCTGGCGGCGACGTCGGCGGTGACGGCCAACCTCGTCGACAACCTGCCCGCCTACCTGGCCGTCGAGCCGCTCGCGAGCAGCCCCGCGCGGCTGGTGGCCGTCCTCGTCGGCGTCAACCTCGGCCCGCTGGTGACGCCGTGGGCGTCGCTGGCGACGCTGCTGTGGCTGGACCGCTGCCGCTCCCGCGGCGTGGCCGTCGGGCGCGCGCGGTTCGCGCTGCTGGGGCTGCTGGGCGCCCCCGCGTGCGTGCTGGCCGGGGTCGCGGCCCTGCAGCTGACCGCCTGAACCGGCTGCTCCACCCGGGCGGTACCGGCGCCGGGCGGGCCCGTGAGCGCCGGCTCCGTGCCAGCGTGGACGGGTGCCGCGCCGTCCCCGCCGCCGCCGCCGGGCGGGTGCCGGTGCTCCCGCTCGCCTCGTGCTGCTGGCGCTGTTGGCCGCAGCGGGCCTGGGCGGGGGGGCCGCCCCGCCCCCCTCCCCCCCGCAGGGGGTGCGGCTGCACGTGAGCGCGGACCGCCAGGCGGCGCGGGCGGCCGCCGCGGCCCCCGCTGCCGGCTCGGCCGCGGAGGCCGACGCCCTCGACGTGCTCGCCGCGCAGCCCACCGCCGTGTGGCTGGGCTCCTGGCTGTCGCCGCAGCGGGCCGCCGACCGCACCCGCGAGGTCGTCGCCGCCGCGGCCGCCGGGGGCACCGTGCCCGTGCTCGTCCTGTACGCCCTCCCGCACCGCGACTGCGGGGGCTGGTCGGCCGGCGGCAGCGCGGACGCCGCCTCCTACCGCGCGTGGTCGGCGGCCGTGGCCGGCGCCCTGGGCCCTCAGCGCGCCGTCGTGGTCCTGGAGCCGGACAGCCTCGGTCAGCTGGACTGCCTCGACGGGGCCGCGCGCGCCGAGCGCTACGCCCTGCTGCGCGGGGCCGTGCGGGAGCTGACGGCCCACCCGGCCACCCTGGTCTACCTCGACGGCGGCCACTCGGACTGGCTGCCTGCCGAGGAGGCCGCCGCCCGGTTGCGGCGGGCCGGTGTCGCCGGGGCCCGCGGCTTCGCCACCAACGTCTCCAACGCCCGCAGCACCGCCGACGAGGTGGCCTGGGGGCTGCGCGTGAGCGCGCTGACGGGCGGGGCGCGCTTCGTCGTCGACACCTCGCGCAACGGCCGGGGTCCGGCGACCGGCGGCGACCCGTGGTGCAACCCGCCGGGGCGCGCGCTGGGGCGACCGCCCCTGTCGGCGCGACCGGCCCCGGAGGTCGACGCGCTGCTGTGGGTCAAGGCGCCCGGGGAGTCCGACGGGGACTGCGGCCGGGGCGAGCCGGCCGCCGGCCGCTTCTGGCCCGCCTACGCGGTGGGCCTGGTGCAGCGCCGCGCCTGGTGAGACCGCGGGTCCGGGGGTCGGCGCCTCAGACCCGGTTGACGGCCAGGACCTCCGCCACGCCGTCGGGGCTGTAGCGCAGCACCGTGCGCGAGGCCGGGTCGAGGTGGATGCGCCGCTGCAGCTGCGGCCCGGCTCCCAGCGCGGAGCGCAGCAGCACCCGCAGCGGGTCCCCGTGGCTGACCAGCACGACCCGCCGGCCGGCCCAGCGCCGCAGCAGGTCCGCGCGCGCCGCCGCGACCCGCCGCTCCACCACGGCCAGGGACTCCCCGCCGGGGCAGGGGGTGTGGGGCGAGGCGTCCCAGGCGGCGTGCTCGGCGGGCCAGCGCTCGACGACCTCCGCGGCCGTCAGCCCGTCCCACTCGCCGAAGTCGGTCTCGTCCCACTGCGGGTCCACGACGACGTCGGCGCCCACCGCCGCGGCGACGGCGCGCGCGGTCTGCGTGGAGCGGCGCAGCGTGGAGGTGACGACCACGTCGGCGCCGCGCACCTCGGGGCTGGCCGCCGCGGCGGCGGCCTCGCGCAGGCCCCGCTCCGACAGCTCCGGGTCGGCGCCGTAGCGGCCCGACAGCCGCCGCTGCTCGGTCAGCGCGGTGGAGGCGTGCCGGACGAGGACGAGGGTCGTGCGCGGGCCCCGCTCCTCCCCCGCCGGGGCGCTGGCCGGGGCGCTGGCCGGGGCGCTGGCCGGGGCGCTGGCCGGGGCGCTGGCCGGGGCGCTGGCCGGGGCGCTGGCCGGGGCGGCGGTCCCGCTCGCACGCTGCCAGGTGCGCCCCGCGGCGGCGGCGTCCATCGCCTCGTTGGCCAGGCGGTCGGCGTGGGAGTTCTGCGCCCGCGGCACCCAGCGGTACGACACCTGCCGGGCGGGCAGGACCTCGCGGGCCCGCTGGGCCAGGACCTTCATGTCGGCGTGCTTGACCTGCCAGCGGCCCGACATCTGCTCCACGACGAGCTTGGAGTCCATCCGGACCTCCACGCGCGCGCCCGGGTCGAGGGCCGCGGCCGCCTCCAGCCCGGCGACGAGGCCGCGGTACTCGGCGACGTTGTTGGTGGCGCGCCCGATCGCCTCGGCGACCTCGGCCAGCACCTCACCGGTGTCCGCGTCCTTGACGACCGCGCCGTAGCCGGCCGGGCCGGGGTTGCCGCGCGACCCGCCGTCGGCCTCGACCCGCAGCGAGCGGGCGCTCACAGCCCCGACTCGTCGGTGCGGACGAGGATGCGCCCGCACTCCTCGCAGAAGACGACCTCGTCGCTGGCGGCGGCGCGGGTGGCGGCCAGGTCGGAGGCGTTCAGCTCCAGGCGGCAGCCCTCGCAGCGGCGCGCGCGCAGCAGCGCCGCCCCCACGCCCCCGCGCGGGGCGCGGACCTTCTCGTACAGGGCGACCAGGGCGTCCTCGACCGTCATCGCGACGGCCTCGCGGCGGGCCACCGCCGCGCGCTCCTCGCCGGAGATCTCCTCCAGGGCGGCGTCGCGGCGGCTGGTGACCTCCACGGCCCGCGCCTCCAGCTCGGCGTCCTGCCCGGCCAGCTCGGCGGCCGCGGCCTGCGCCTGCTCCAGGCGCTCCATGACCTCCAGCTCCTCGTCCTCCAGCACGGACTGGCGGCGGGCCAGGGACTCCAGCTCGTGCTGCAGGCCCTGCAGGTCCTTGGCGCTGCCCTGCCCGGACTCCAGCCGCTTCGTGTTGCGGTCGGCGCGGTCGCGCACCTGCTGCACGGCGGCCTCGGCGCGGGCCACGTCGCGCTCGGCGTCACCGACGAGGGTGCGGGCGGCGACGAGGCGGTCGCCCACCGTCCGGCGCTCGGCCAGCACGGCGTCGAGCTCGGCCTGCTCCGGCAGGGTCGCGCGCCGGTGCGCGAGCTGGGCCAGGCGGGTGTCGAGGCTCTGCAGGTCCAGCAGGCGCTGCTGGTCGATCGCCGGGGCCTTGGGCATGCGGCCGGGTCACTCTCCTCGGCTGGGGACGCGCGCCGTCCAGGGGTCGGTGCGCGTGGTGGACACGTGGGCGTCCACGGTACGGCCGCTCGCGGCGACGGCCGCCACCAGCCGGTCGGCGGCCCCGGCCAGCCAGGGCCACTCGCTGGCCCAGTGGGACACGTCGACCAGGTGCGGCGCGCCGCCGGCGTCGAAGGCGGCCCGCTCGCGGGCCTCGGAGGCCGGGTGGTGGCGCAGGTCGGCGGTCACGAAGACGTCGGCGCCGCTGGCGCGCACCCGCTCGAACAGGCTGTCGCCGGAGCCCCCGCAGACGGCGACGCGCTGCACGAGCGCGTCGGGGTCGCCGGCCACGCGCACGCCCTGCTCGGTCTCGGGCAGCGCCTCGGCGACGCGGGCGGCGAAGTCGGCCAGGCGCTCGGGCGCGGCCAGGCGACCGACGCGGCCGATGCCCAGGTCGGGCCGGTCCGGTTCCTGCGGCAGCGGCTCGAGGGGCTCCAGGTGGTCCAGGTCCAGCACGCGCGCGAGCGCGTCGGAGACGCCCGGCCCGCCCGCGTCGGCGTTGGTGTGGGCGACGTACAGGGCGCACCCGGCCCGCACCAGGCGGTGCACGAGGCGGCCCTTGGGGGTGGTGGCGGCCACCGAGCTGACCGGGCGCAGCAGCAGCGGGTGGTGCACCAGCAGCAGGTCGGCGCCGCGCTCGAGGGCCTCGTCGACGACGGCCTCGACGGGGTCCACGGCCAGCAGGACGCGGCGCACGGGCTGCTCGGGGTCGCCGCAGACCAGGCCCACGGCGTCCCACGGCTGCGCCCAGCGCGGCGGGTGGACCGTCTCCAGGTGCCGCACCACGTCGGCGAGGGAGGGGGCGGCGGGAGGCTCAGCGGGGGCCTCGGCGGGACCGGGCGGCGTCGGCGTGTCCACGCCCGGACCCTAGCGGCGCCTCCCGCGGCGAGCGGGGGCGGCGGCGGGTGGGCCCGGCCGGTCTCGAACCGACGACACCCGCGGTGTAAGCGCGGTGCTCTACCAGCTGAGCTACGGGCCCCCGCCCCGGTGCGGCCGGGGCGTGCCCACGGTAGTCGCCCGGCCCGGCGCCCACCCGGTCCCCGGCCCCCGCTCAGCCGGGCGCGCCGCCGGCCAGGACGTCGCGCACGGTGTCCATGTGCTCGCCCACGGCGCGAGCGCGCCCGTGCTCGCCGTGCAGGGCCCAGCGCACGCGCCCGTCCACGAGGAGCAGCGAGGTGCGCCGGGCCACGCCCAGCTCGTCGTCGAAGGCCCCCAGAGCGCGGCAGGCGCGCCCGTGCGGCCAGAAGTCCGACAGCAGGGGGAAGCGCGCGCCGTGCTCCTGCCCCCACGCCCGCAGCACGGGCACGGGGTCGCAGGAGAGCACGGCGAGCTGGGCGCCGGCGTCCTCGAACTGCGCGGTGGCGGCGACGAGGGCACCCAGCTCGGCGGTGCAGTGCGTGGAGAACGCGCCGGGGACGAGCACCAGCAGCGCCGGGCCGTCCTCCCACAGCTCCCCCAGGCGCAGGGGCGCGCCGTACTGGTCGCGCACGGGCACCCCGCCGGGGACGGCGTCCCCGGGCGCGAGCGGCCCGCCCGGGCCCGCGGGCGCGGCAGGGGTCAGCGGCGGCCGTTCTTCGGGGTCGTCATCCGGGTCCCGGCCCAGTTGGCCGACGCGCTCACGCTGGACGTCGCGTGCAGCCCGGCCGTGGGCGCGGACTCGTCGATGTCCCCGGCGTCGACGTACCCCGGGCGTCCCTTCTTGGGCGTCAGCAGCCAGATGACCCCGCCCTCGGCGAGGTTGGTGCCGGCGTCCACGAGCGCGTCCACCAGGTCGCCGTCCCCGTCCCGGTACCAGCACAGCGCGACGTCGGCCACGTCGTCGGCGTCCTCGTCGAGCAGCTCGCTGCCGACGAGCTGCTCGACCGCGGCGCGGAAGTCCTCGTCGACCCCCTCGTCCCAGCCGAACTCCTGCACCAGCTGGCCGGGCTTGAAGCCCAGCTTGGCCACTGCGGCGGTGTCTGCCGCAGGGTCCGTGGTCGCACCCACGTGCTGTCCTGCCTCCCTCTCGTGGTGCCGCGCTGCGCGGCACCGCCCCCACCGGCGGTCGTCACCGGTGCTCGTGACCTCCTAGTGCAGCGGAGGAAGGGGCAGGTGCGCAAGGCGTGACGCGCTGCGACGTGGCAGCCTGCCGGTGTGGGACGGGTCACGACGCGCACGCGCACCGAGCGGCTGGACGTCGCGGCGGGCACCCGCACCGCGCGCGCGGACACCCTCGCGGTGGAGGAACCGCTGCAGCTGGAGGTGGACGGCGAGCAGCTGACCGTGACGATGCGCACACCCGGCGACGACGTCGACCTCGTGCTGGGCTTCCTGCACGCCGAGGGGCTGCTGCGCAGCGCGGACGACGTCGTGGGCGTGCAGCACTGCAGCGCGCCGGGGCCCGACGGGCTGCCCACCTTCAACCTCGTCCGGGTGGCCGCCGCGCCCGGCTCGCGCCTGGCCGGCGAGCGCGTGCCGCGCCCGTTCACCACGACGTCGGCGTGCGGGGTGTGCGGCTCGCTCAGCGTCGACGACGTCATGGCGCGCCTGCCGCACGAGGGCGCGGCCGACGACCCCGTCGAGGTGGGCCTGGACGTGCTGGCGGGCCTGCCGGAGGCGCTGCGCGCGGCGCAGGCGGCGTTCGAGCGCACCGGCGGCCTGCACGCGGCGGGCCTGTTCAGCGCCGACGGGGAGCTGCTGTGCCTGCGCGAGGACGTCGGCCGGCACAACGCCGTGGACAAGGTGGTCGGCTGGGCGCTGCGCGAGGGGCTGCTGCCGCTGCGCGGGCGGGTCCTCGTCGTCAGCGGCCGCGCCTCCTTCGAGCTGGTGCAGAAGGCCGCGATGGCCGGCGTGCCCGTCCTGGCGGCCGTCTCGGCGCCCTCCTCGCTGGCGGTGTCGCTGGCGCGCGGGGCGGGGATGACGCTGGTGGGCTTCCTGCGCCCGCCCACCGCCAACGTCTACGCCGGCGGCCACCGCCTGCGCTGGGGCGCCGGGGCGGGGGAGGTGGCCCGCGCCGGCTCGGAATAGCCTGGGGGGGTGCCCGCTGACCGCGGGCTCCTCGACCCAGCGGGAGGACCACCACCGTGGCCAGACGCGACGACGCGGGGAACGGCCCCGCCGGGCTCGGCCCCATCATGAACGGGCTGCCCAGCCAGCTGCCCGACATCGACCCCGAGGAGACCTCGGAGTGGCTCGCGTCCCTGGACGCGGTCGTCGACGAGCGCGGACAGAACCGGGCGCGCTACCTCATGCTCCAGCTGCTGCAGCGCGCCCGCGAGAAGCAGGTGGGCGTCCCCAGCCTCACCGCGACCGACTACATCAACACCATCGGCCCCGAGCAGGAGCCGTGGTTCCCCGGTGACGAGGAGGTCGAGCGCCGCTACCGCGCCTGGATCCGCTGGAACGCCGCGGTCATGGTGCACCGCGCGCAGCGGCCGGACATCGGTGTCGGCGGTCACATCTCGACGTACGCCTCCTCGGCGACGCTGTACGAGGTCGGCTTCAACCACTTCTTCCGCGGCAAGGACCACGCGGGCGGCGGCGACCAGGTCTTCATCCAGGGACACGCCTCCCCCGGCGTGTACGCGCGCGCCTTCCTCGAGGGCCGGCTGTCCGCCGAGCAGCTGGACGGCTTCCGCCAGGAGGTCTCGGCGGCGCCGAACGGGCTGTCCTCCTACCCGCACCCGCGGCTGATGCCGGACTTCTGGGAGTTCCCGACCGTCTCGATGGGCCTGGGCCCGGCGAACGCGATCTACCAGGCGCAGTTCAACAAGTACCTGCACAACCGGGGCCTGCGCGACACCTCGCAGCAGCACGTGTGGGCGTTCCTGGGCGACGGGGAGATGGACGAGCCGGAGTCGCGCGGGTTCGCGCAGCTGGCCGCCTACGAGGAGCTCGACAACCTCACCTTCGTCGTCAACTGCAACCTGCAGCGCCTGGACGGCCCGGTCCGCGGCAACGGCAAGATCATCCAGGAGCTGGAGGCGTTCTTCCGCGGCGCGGGCTGGAACGTCGTCAAGGTCCTGTGGGGCCGCGACTGGGACCCGCTGCTGGCGGCGGACTCGCAGGGCGCGCTCGTGAACCTCATGAACGCCACCCCCGACGGGGACTACCAGACGTACAAGGCCGAGAACGGCAAGTTCGTCCGCGACCACTTCTTCGGCCGGGACGAGCGCACGGCCAAGCTCGTCGCGGACATGAGCGACGACCAGATCTGGAGCCTCAAGCGCGGCGGGCACGACTACCGCAAGGTGTACGCGGCGTACAAGGCCGCGCTGGCGCACACCGGCCAGCCCACGGTGATCCTCGCCAAGACCATCAAGGGCTACGGCCTGGGCCCGCACTTCGCCGGCCGCAACGCCACGCACCAGATGAAGAAGCTCACGCTGGAGGACCTCAAGCTCCTGCGCGACTCCCAGCGCATCCCGATCTCCGACGAGGAGCTCGAGCGCGACCCGTACCGCCCGCCGTACTACCACCCGGGCGAGTCCGACGAGGCGGTGCAGTACCTGCGCAAGCGCCGCGCCGACCTCGGCGGCCCGGTGCCGCAGCGGCGGGTGCAGCACGCCCCCGTCCACCTGCCCGGCGACGAGTCCTACAAGGTCGCCGCCAAGGGGTCGGGCAAGCAGGAGGTCGCCACGACGATGGCGTTCGTCCGCCTGCTCAAGGACCTCATGCGGGACAAGGAGTTCGGCAAGCGGATCGTGCCGATCATCCCGGACGAGGCGCGCACCTTCGGGATGGACTCCCTCTTCCCGACGCTGAAGATCTACAACCCGCACGGGCAGAACTACACGTCGGTCGACCGCGACCTGATGCTGTCGTACAAGGAGTCCGAGCAGGGGCAGATCCTGCACGTGGGCATCAACGAGGGCGGTTCGATGGCCGCCTTCACGGCCGCCGGCACGTCCTACGCCACGCAGGGCGAGCCGATGATCCCGATCTACATCTTCTACTCGATGTTCGGGTTCCAGCGGACCGGCGACAACATCTGGGCGGCCGGCGACCAGATGGCCCGCGGCTTCATGATCGGCGCGACGGCGGGGCGCACGACCCTGACGGGCGAGGGCCTGCAGCACGCCGACGGGCACTCGCTGCTGCTGGCCTCGACGAACCCGGCGGTCGTCTCCTACGACCCGGCCTACGCGTACGAGATCGGGCACATCGTCAAGGACGGCCTGCGCCGCATGTACGGCGAGAAGCCCGAGAACGTCATGTACTACCTGACGGTCTACAACGAGCCGATGGTCCAGCCGGCCGAGCCGGAGGGCGTGGACGTCGAGGGCATCGTGCGCGGCCTGCACCGGGTCTCGGAGGGTTCCGGCGACGGCCCGCGCACCCAGCTGCTCGCCTCGGGCGTCGGGGTGGCGTGGGCGCTGGAGGCCCAGCAGCTGCTGCGCGACGACTTCGGCGTGGTGGCCGACGTGTGGTCGGTGACGAGCTGGAACGAGCTGCGCCGCGACGGCCTGGCCTGCGACGAGCACGCGTTCCTCAACCCCGGCGACGAGTCGAAGGTGCCGTTCATCACGCAGAAGCTGAAGGACGCCCCCGGCCCGGTCGTCGCGGTCAGCGACTGGATGCGCGCGGTGCCCGACCAGGTGCGCCAGTGGGTGCCGGGCGAGTTCGCCTCGCTGGGCGCCGACGGGTTCGGCCTGTCCGACACCCGCGCGGCGGCGCGCCGGTACTTCCACATCGACGGCCCGTCGGTGGCCGTGCGGGCGCTGGAGATGCTCGCCCGCAAGGGCGAGGTCGACTGGCGCGCGCCGGGCCAGGCGATCGACAAGTACCGCCTGCACGACGTGCGCGCCGGCCGCAGCGGCAACGCCGGCGGGGAGGCCTGAGGCTCCGGGGACACCCCTCCCCACCTCCGCGCGAGGCCCCGCACCCGTCCCGGGTGCGGGGCCGGGCGGGCCGGGGGGGGGCGGGGGGGCGGGGGGGGGGGGCGGGCGGGGGGGGCCGGCCACCCGCCCGGGCGGC
>NZ_JBJLSH010000014.1:0-79443 GCF_050871905.1 Kineococcus haloalkalitolerans | reverse complement strand
CGGGGGTGAAGAAGTCCGCCGTGGCGATGACCGCGAGCGGCTGCGGGCCGGAGGTGTCCACCCGGACCACGGCCGCGGCGTCGCCCCCCCCCCCCCCCCCGCCCGGCCGGGCGCCGGGCGGTGCCGCTGCCGAGGAGCCGCGCGGCCGCCGCGAGCGCGACCGCGAGCCCCTGGAGCTCGGCGACGGGCTCAGCGACCGCTTCGTGCCGGCCGAACCGGCACCGCTGCCGCGCGACCTGGTGGGCTGGGCCGCCTGGGCCGCCGTCGTCGGCGCCCCGCTGTTCCTGCTGGTCGTGGCCCTGACCTCGCGCGGCGTGCCCACGCTGGTGACGGTGCTGACGGCGCTCGTCTTCGTCGGCGGCTTCGCGACGCTCGTCGTGCGGCTGCCGCGCTCGCGCGACGACGACGAGGACGACGGCGCCGTCGTCTGACGCCCCGCCCGGCGGATCAGGCGCCGGGCACGAGCAGGTCGGCCACGACCGCCAGGTGGTCGGTGGCGGCGGCCGCGACCGCCGCCGGCACGTCCGCGGTGCCAGCCCCGGCCACCCCCAGCCGCCGGTCGGCCAGCACGACGTCCAGGCGCGAGCGCGGGGCGCGGGCCGGGAACGTCGCAGCGGTCGCACCCGCCACCTGCGCGGCGTCGGCCAGCACCGTCGCCAGGCGCACGCGCACGGGCCCGTCCGGGCCCTCGTTGAGGTCCCCCGCCAGCACCGCCGGCACCTGCGGCTCGTCGCCGCCGCGGGCCAGCAGCACGTCCGCCTGCTCCTCGCGCTCGGCGGCGTCCAGCCCCAGGTGCACGCTGGTCACCCGCACGGGCAGGCTCCACGAGGCGCCCAGCGGCACCCGGACCACGACCTCCGCGGCTCCCCGCGCCCGCACGGGACGGCGGTGGCGCCAGCGCGGCGTCGGCAGCGGCAGGACGTCCGCGGCGCGCACGTCGACCCGCGCGGCGGTGAGCACCGCGGTCCCGGCGCCGGCGCGCCCCGCGGCGGTGACCCACAGCCCGGCCGCGGCGGCCAGGTCGCCCAGGCGGTGCACGGCCAGCGGGTGGACCGGGGCCTCCTGCACGCACACGACGTCCGCGGCGACGACCCCCAGGACCCGGCGCAGGGCGCGCCCGTCGTCCAGGAGCTCGCGCACGTTGACGGTGGCCACCCGCAGGCGCGCCACCGGCCGTCCGGCGCTCACCCCCAGCCGCGCGAGAGGTCCGCGGCCCCCACCAGCCCGGCGGCCGGGCCGAGCGCGGCGCGGGCGACGGTCAGCTCGGGGCGGAACCCCCGGCCGGTCAGGGTGCGCCGGTAGGCCTCGCGCGCGGGCGCCAGCAGCAGCTCGTCGGCGTCGGAGACCCCGCCGCCCACGACCACGGTGCCGGGGTCCAGCGCCGCCGCGAGGTTGGCGATGCCGACGCCGAGCCAGCGGCCGACCTCCTCGAACAGCTCCACGGCCGCGGCGTCGCCCTCGCGCGCGGCGCGCGTCACCAGCGGCCCGGTGATCGCCTCGGGGTCGCCGCCGGCGAGCTCGAGAAGGTGGTGCGCCACGGGCGAGCCGGCCCGGGCCAGCTCGCGGGCCTCGCGGACCAGGGCGTTGCCCGAGGCGTACTGCTCCCAGCAGCCGCGGTTGCCGCACTCGCACCGGTGCCCGCCGGGCACGACGACCATGTGCCCGAACTCCCCGGCGATCCCGTAGCGGCCGCGCTGCACGCGCCCGGAGGTGACGATGCCGCCGCCGATGCCGGTGCCCATCGTCACGCACAGCAGACGGCTCTCGCCGCGGCCGGCGCCGAAGCGGTACTCGGCCCAGGCCGCGGCGTTGGCGTCGTTCTCCACGACGGTCCGCCGGCCCACCCGCCGGCCCAGGCGGGCGCGCACGCGGCGCTCGACCGCCTCGCGCAGCGGCTCGTGCCGCCACGCCAGGTGCGGGGCGAAGAGGACGGTGGAGCGCTCGGCGTCGACGAACCCGGCGGCGCCGATGCCCACGGAGACGATCTCGTGCCGGGCGGCGAGCTCCTCGACGACGTCGGCGATGGTGTCCTCCACCGCCTGCGGGCTGCGGGTCGGCGTGTCGCGGCGCACGCGGGCGACGACCCGCCCGTCGCCGTCGACGACCCCGGCGAGGACCTTGGTGCCGCCGATGTCGACACCCACCGCGGGGCCGTCGCCGATGAGGGCCCGGCGGGTCTGCTGGCGCAGCTGCTGCTGCAGCGCGATCCGGCGCGGGTCCGGCGGGCGGCGCCGCCGCGGCGGGCGGGGGGTGCGAGCGGCCATGACGTCCTCGGGCGGTGGGCGGTGGGGTCGGGCGCGGGCCCGGTCGGCGGGCCGGCGCGGGCCCGGCCGGGGCTCAGCCGGCGCGGGCCAGGTCGGCCGCGCCGACGATGCCGGCGGCGTTGCCGCGCAGGGCGGCGCGCAGCGCGGGCGGGCGCCGGTGGGTGCGCCCGGGCAGGTTCTCGGCGAGGCTGGCGCGGGCGGGGGCCAGCAGCAGCTCCCCCGCGCTGGAGACGCCGCCGCCGATGACGACGACCTCGGGGTCCAGGACGGCCGTGAAGGTGGCCACGGCCTCGCCCACCCAGCGGCCCAGGTCGGCCAGCAGGCGCGCGCAGCCGGGGTCGCCCGCGGCGGCCAGCTCGGTGATCGTGCGGCCCTCGACGGCCTCCGGGTCGCCGCCCGCGGCGGCCAGCAGGGCGGCGCCGGCCGCGTCGCCGGAGCGCAGCAGGTCCTTGGCGTCGCGCACGAGGGCGCTGCCGGAGACGTACTGCTCCCAGCAGCCGCGGTTGCCGCAGCCGCAGCGGCGGCCGTCGGGCACGGCGCGGGCGTGCCCGATCTCGGCCGCGGCGCCGTTGGCGCCGCGCTGCAGCAGGCCGCCGGCGACGATGCCGCCGCCCAGGCCGGTGCCGAGGGTCAGCATCAGGAGGTCCTGGACGAGCTCGCC
This sequence comes from Kineococcus haloalkalitolerans, assembly GCF_050871905.1. NCBI lineage: Bacteria > Bacillati > Actinomycetota > Actinomycetes > Kineosporiales > Kineosporiaceae > Kineococcus > Kineococcus haloalkalitolerans. Next base: position 76,518 of record NZ_JBJLSH010000014.1, on the reverse strand, counting down.
GTCCTCGCCGCGGCCGCCGCCGAAGCGGTACTCGCCCCACGCGGCCGCGTTGGCGTCGTTCTCCACGACGACGGGGCGCCCGATCCGGCGCTCCACGTGCTCGCGCAGGGGCTCGTCGCGCCAGGCGAGGTTCGGGGCGAAGACCACGCTGGAGCGGGCGGCGTCGACGAAGCCGGCCGCGGCCACCCCGACGGGCCCGAACTCGTGGGTGGTGGCCAGCTCCGCGACCGCGTCGGCGACGGCGTCGGCGATGGCGGCCGGGTGCGAGGCGGGCGTCTCGCGGCGGGTGGAGACCAGCACCTCGCCCCGGTGGTCGACGACCCCCGCGGCGATCTTCGTGCCGCCGATGTCGACGCCGACCGCGTTGCGCGTGCCGGTGGCGGCGCTCACGCGCGGACCCCGGGGGTCGTGCGCCGGACGTGGACCTCCGCGTGGATCTGCGGCATGCGCGTCCAGGACCCCCTGCCCGTCTCGGGCCGCGCGGGCGCGCGGTCTCGACGGGCGAGGGTACTAGTGACCACGACGGCCCCGGGCCGGGCGCCGGGTCAGCGGGCGAGCAGCCCCAGCAGCGTCATGAGCAGCACCAGCACGGCGGTCAGCGCGAGACCGCCGCCCGCGGCGACGCCCACCGCGGCGCGCCGCGACAGGCCCGGCAGCGCCGGACCCTGCGCCCCGGCGAGCGCGGCGAGCATGCGCTCGACCTCCTCCGGGTCCGGTCCGGGCGGCTCGACCGCTCCGGCGGGCTCCACCGGTGCGGTGAGCTCGGCAGGGCCGGCTGCCGGGTCGTCCGGCACCGGCGCGTCCAGCGGCGCCAGGCACAGCGAGCACCAGTCCTGCTCAGCGCGCACGCGGGCGGCGCAGTGCGGGCAGCGCTCGGGGCGCTCGGGGCGCTCGGGGCGCTCGGACCGCTCGGCGTCCCCGGGCCCGTCGGCCGGTCCGGCCGCCACCGGCCCGGCGGGTCCAGCGGTGGCGACCTGCGCGGCGGGCGCGACGACCGGCCGCGGGACGGGCGGGCCGACCTCGAGGTCCCCGAAGGCCGCGCTCGTGCGCGTGGCCCCCGCGCGGCGGCGCGGCCCGGCCGCGGGGTCGCCGAACGGCTCGTCGTCCAGGCCGGCGAAGGTCTCGAGGATCGACGGCCCGGCGGGCGGCTCGGCGCGACGGGCGGGACGGGCGCCGGTGTCGGGGCTCATGCGGGCACCTCCTCACGACCTCCTCGGCCGACGCGGCCCGCACCTTGAGCCCACCGGGTGGCGCGCGGGCACCGGCCGCCGCGGCGGGCGTGGCGGCCGGTAGGGTCCGGCGGAACCGCGGCCGCGGGTCGTCCGTTGGCCGTGCACCACCCGCCCAGGACGACCCCGGGACGACGGCGCCCCGGGGGCTCGCGAGGAGGACACCGTGCGGACCGTCAGCGAGCCGGCGCTCGTCGAACCCACCACCACCGGCAACCTCACCGACTGCGTGGTGACGACCGCGGCGGAGGTCCCGCAGCACGTCACCGCCAGCGTCAAGCAGCCCGACGGCACGTGGCGGGACGTCACCGCCGCGGAGTTCCTGGCCCGCGTGCAGCGCATCGCCAAGGGGCTGCTGGCCGCGGGCGTCCAGCCGGGCGACCGCGTGGGGATCATGTCGCGCACCCGCTACGAGTGGACGCTGACCGACGTCGCGGTGTGGTTCGCCGGCGCCGTCGGCGTGCCGGTCTACGAGACGTCCTCGCCCTCGCAGGTGGAGTGGATCCTGTCCGACTCCGCCGCCGTGGCCTGCGTCGTGGAGTCGGTCGAGAACGCCGGGCGGGTCGCCGCTGTCCGCGACCGGCTGCCCGCCCTGCGGGACGTGTGGACCATCGACTCCGGCGGGCTGGACGAGCTGGAGGTCGCCGGCCGCGACGTGCCCGACGCCGACCTGGAGCGCGCGCGCACCACCGCCGGGCCGGGCGACACCGCCACGATCATCTACACCTCCGGCACCACGGGACGCCCGAAGGGCTGCGTGCTGACCCACGCCAACCTGCTGGACCTGGCGCGCAACGCGCAGGCGGGCGTGCCGGAGGTCCTCGGCAAGCCGGGCGGCGCGACCCTGCTGTTCATCCCGCTGGCGCACGTCTTCGCCCGCTTCATCGAGGTGCTGTGCCTGGTGGCGCGGCTGCGCATGGGCCACACCGCCGACGCCAAGGACCTGCTCAGCGACCTGTCCGGCTTCCGGCCCTCGTTCATCCTGGCCGTGCCGCGGGTCTTCCAGAAGGTCTACAACGGCGCCGAGCAGAAGGCCGCCGCGGCGGGGAAGGCGAAGGCCGCGATCTTCGCGCGCGCCGCCGCGACCGCCATCGCGTACTCGCAGTCGCTGGACTCCGGCGGCCCGTCGCTGCCGCTGCGCCTGCGGCACGCGCTGTTCGACCGCCTCGTGTACGCCAAGCTGCGGGCGCTGCTGGGCGGCGACGTCACCCACGCCGTCTCGGGCGGCGCGCCGATGGGCGAGCGGCTGGCGCACTTCTTCCGCGGCGTCGGCCTGGTGGTGCTGGAGGGCTACGGGCTCACCGAGACGTCCGCCCCGCTGACCGTGACGCGGCCCGAGCGGCTGAGGATCGGCACCGTCGGCCCGCCGCTGCCGGGCTCGGAGTTCGCCGTGGCCGACGACGGGGAGATCCTCGCCCGGGGGATCGGCGTCTTCGGCGAGTACCTGGGGCGCCCGGAGGAGACCGCCGCGGCGTTCACCGAGGACGGCTGGTTCCGCACCGGCGACATCGGGGAGGTCGTCGACGGCGCCTACCTGAGGATCACCGGGCGCAAGAAGGAGATCATCGTCACCGCGAACGGCAAGAACGTCGTGCCGTCGCAGGCGGAGGACCGGTTGCGGGCCCACCCGCTGATCTCCCAGGCCGTCGTCGTCGGCGACCAGCGCCACTTCGTGGCCTGCCTGATCACCCTCGACGAGGAGGCCCTGCCCTCCTGGGGCGCCAACCACGACCTGCCCGGCCTGGACCTGGCCACCGCGCGCGAGCACCCGACGGTGCGCGCGGAGCTGCAGAAGGCCGTCGACGCCGCCAACGAGCACGTCAGCCGGGCCGAGTCGATCCGCAAGTGGTGCGTCCTGGAGGGCGACTTCACGCCGGAGAACGGGTACCTGACGCCCTCGCTGAAGGTGAAGCGGGACGTGGTCCTGCGCGACCACCAGGCCGAGGTCGAGGCCCTCTACGCCACGTGAGGGGTCCCTCGCCGTCCGCGCCCCCGCCGTCCGTCCCGTCCCGGGACGGGCGCGCGGGGGCGACCGCGTCCACCGCGCTGCTGCTGCTCGTGGTGGTGCTGACGGCGCTGGCCACCTACAGCGTCGTGCGCTACCGGTGGTGGCTCGTCGCCGGGTACCTGGTGACGGCGGCCGCGCTCGCGCTCGTGCTGGCCCGCGAGCGGCCCGGCGCGGCCCGGCCCGGCGCGCGGGAGGCGGTGCCGGCCGCCGCGGTCGCCGGCGCGCTCGGACTGGCGGCCCTCGCGCACGCCCTGGTACCGGTGTTCAGCTACGTCGAGCCGCCGCTGCTGCGCGCCGTGCGCGCCGGGCTGGCGGTCGCGACCGCGGTCGTGGCCGCGCTGCTCCTGGTGGCCGGCCGGGGCGGGCCCCGCTCCCGGGTGCTGGGGCGGGCCGCGCTGCTGGTCGCCCTCGCGGCGGCCGGCGGGGCCGGGGCGGCGGTCGTGGTCGGTGACCCGGCCCCCCGCATCGACGTGTGGGTGATCCTGCAGCAGGCCGCCGACGCGGTGGGCCGCGGCGAGTCGGTGTACACGCAGACGTGGACGGGCTCGCCGGGCATCACCGACGCGTTCGCCTACCTGCCGTTCACGGCGGTGCTGACGGCGCCCGGCCGCTGGCTGGCCGGCGACGTGCGCTGGGCGCTGCTGCTGCTCGTCGGGGTGAGCGCCCTGGCGGTGGCCGCCCTGGGGCGCTGGCGGGTGCCGGCCGTCGGCGCGGCCGCGCTCCTGCTGCTGGCCCCGGGCGCGACCACGCTGGTGGAGCAGGCGTGGACCGAGCCGACCGTCCTCGTCGGCGTCGCGCTGTGGGCGCTGCTGGTGGCGCGCGGGCGGGCGTGGTGGGCCGTGCTGCCGCTGGCGGTGGCGCTGGCCGCCAAGCAGCACACCGTCCTGCTCCTGCCGCTGCTGGCGGTGCACCCCGCCTTCGGCGCGCGCCGCACGCTCGCCGCGGTGGGGACCGCCGGGCTGCTCGTGCTGCCGTGGTTCGTCACCGCCCCGGCGGCGTTCTGGCGCGACACGGTGGAGACGATGGTCGGCCTGCCGCCGCTGACGTTCGCCAACACCGCCTACACGCTGGTGCTCAACGAGACGGGGCGGAGCCTGCCGCTGCCGCTGGTGGCGGCGGCGGTGCTCGGCGCGCTGGCCGCGGCCGTGGTGGTCCTGCGCCGCCGGCCGGTCGACCTGGGCGGCCTGCTCGGCTGGTCCGCGCTCGTGCTGCTGGTCGCCAACCTCGTCAACAAGCAGGCCTTCTACAACCAGTTCTGGCTGGTGGCCGCGGTGCTGCTGCTGGCCGTGGCGGCGCGCGCCGGGGCGACGGCGACCGGCGCGCCCGCGGGAGGGGGACCCGGCGGCGGGCGGGTGGCGGACGTCAGGCCCGCCCGGGGCGCCCACCGCTGACGTCACCGCCGGCGCCGCCCGCGCCGCCGGGGCCCGCGCCGCCGGGGTCCGCGGGCCCGTCCCCCGGGTCGCGGCCGGCGAGCAGGTCCCGCAGCCGGCGGGTCTGCACGTCCCACCCCCACTCCCGGGCCACCCACGCGCGGCCGGCGGCGCCCGCGGCGCGCGCCGCGGCCGGGTCGGCCAGCCAGGCCACCACGGCGTCGGCGACCGCGCGCACGTCCCGGCCGTCGACGACGGTGCCCGCGGCCGGGGTCAGCACCGCGTCCGGCGCCCCGCCGGAGTCGCCGGCCACGACGGGCAGCCCGCACGCGGCGGCCTCCAGGTAGCAGATGCCCAGCGCCTCCGGCTCGAGCCCGGCCAGGCGGGTGCGGGTGGGCATGCAGAAGACGTCGCCGGCGTCGTAGTGGGCGGGCGTCTCCTCCCACGGCACCCGCCCGGTGAGCACCACGTCGCCGCGCAGCCCCAGCTCGTCGACGAGGGCCTCGACCCGGCGCCGGTGCGGCCCGTCGCCCACCAGCAGCAGGGCCGCGCCCGGGACGGCCGCGCGCACCCGCGGCCAGGCGCGCACGAGGACGTCCTGCCCCTTGCGGGCGACGACGCGGGAGACGCACACGACGACGGGGCGCCCGGTCAGACCGTGGCGGGCCCGGACGGCGTCGCCTCCGCAGCCGGGGCGGAAGACGTCCACGTCCACGCCGGGGGTCAGGCGCCGCGCGCGGGCCCGCGCGGCCGGGGTCAGCGGGCGCTCGACGCGCGAGCGCGTCCACGCCCCGAGGTAGGTGACGGTGTCGACCGACTCCCCGATGCGGCGCAGCGCCGCGCGCGAGCCCGGCAGCGAGGACCACCACACCTCGTGGCCGTGGGTGGTGGCGACCTGGTGGCGCACCCCGGCCGCGCGCAGGGCGGGGGCCATCAGCGCCAGCGGGGCGGCGGCGCCGTACCAGACCCGGTCGGCGCCGTGCCGGCGCGCCGTGCGCACGACCCGGCGCACGACGCCCGGCGTGGGCACCAGCAGCGGCGAGGGGTCGCGCACCACGGTGACGCCCGCGGCGGCCAGGGCCGCGTCGACGGCGGCGGCGCCGCGCTGGGCGGCCGTGTGCACGACCACCGGTCCCCCTCCCCCGGACCCCTCGCCGGCGGCCTCCTCAGCCGCCAGAGCGGCCAGGCGGCGGGAGACGGCGTGCACGAAGGACTCGATGCCGCCCGTGCGCGGGGGGAAGTCGTTGGTGACGACGAGGGTGCTCACGGGGCGGGGCTCCTGGGCTCGGTGCGCACCGGGGTCGGTGCGGGGTTCGGGCGGGGTTCGGGCGGGGTTCGGGCGGGGTTCGGGCCGGGTTCGGGCCGGGTTCGGGCCGGGTTCGGCCTGGTTCGGGCGGGGGTCGGGGGCCGCGGCGGGGGCCGTCACACCCACCCCGCGAGCCGGTCGTCCAGGTCGCGGCGCCAGCGCGCGAGCGCGTCGGCGGGCTCCTCGCCCAGGTGCTCGCGCCAGGCGGCGGCCAGCAGCGCCTCGCGCGCGGGCGCGGTCGCGGGCCGGTCGGCGGCGGTCAGCCGGTGGTGCAGCGCCGTGACCGCGGGCAGGCCGTGGTGCCGGGCGGCGGAGGCGACGAGGGTCCAGGCCGCGGCGTGGGCGCGCTGCAGGTCCGCCTCACCGCCCCCGGGAGCGCCGTCGGGGGCACCGGTGAAGTCGTCGTCGGCGGGCGCGTCCACCGGCGCGCCGGCGTGGAGGTCCCGCAGGACGGGCTCCGCGAGCGCCCCGGGGTCCAGGCCGCGCCCGTCGCGCGCCACGACGTCGGCGTAGCCCTCGGCCAGCCACCGGGGCGCGGCGGGGTCGGTGGACCCGCCGGCGCGGGTGGCCACGTGCACGAGCTCGTGAGTCAGGACGACGCGGCGGCCGGTGCGCGTCAGACCGGCGAACCGCGCGGCCTGCACGACGACGCGCGCCGCCCCGCGCCGCCCACCGGGCAGGTCGTGCCGGCCGCCGGTGGTCAGGGCGTCGACGAGCGCGGCCCGGTGCTCGCTCGTCCCGGTCAGCCGGGCCGCGGCCGCGGCGTCCGGCGCCACGAGCACCGCTGCGCGGGGCGGGGCGGCGCCCCACGCCGCGCCGGCCCGCGCGGCGGCGTCGGCGAGGTCGGCGGCCACGTCGGCGGCCACGTCGCGGACCACCTCGCCGGCCTCCCCGCCGACCCCCGCGCCGGCCGGTGCCCCGGTGCCCACGAGGACCACGGCGCCGCCGGGGACCTCGCGCACCTCGAGCGCGCCGACCTCCCAGGGCTGGGCGGGCCCGTCGACCGGCCCGGGGGCCAGCCACCAGCGCCCGGCGTCGCGGCGCAGGCCGAGGACGGCGGCGGTGGTGGCGGTGCGCCCCTCCCCGGGCAGCCGCGAACGCACGACCACGTGCGCGGACGCGCCGACGATGCCGCCGGGGCCGGTGCGCGGGGCCGTGAGGGCCGTGACGTCGACGGCCAGCTCCAGCGGCCCGGCCGCGGTGGCCCGCCCGTCGCGCAGGCGCAGCAGGTCGCGCTCGGCGGCCGTGCGGGTGAGCACGGGCGCGGCGGCCGCGGCCAGGTCGCCGGTCAGGAGCGCGTCCGCGCGCTGCCGCAGCAGCCGGCGCACGTGCTCGACGCGCAGCTCGGGCTCGGCCCCGGCGCCGCCGGACGGCGAGCAGCCGGCGACCAGCGCGCACCCGGCGGAGGCGAGCAGCGCCCGGCGCGGGAACGGCGGCACCCGCGCATCCTCGCACCGCCGCCGGTCCGGCGGCCCGCCGCCGCGACCGGGTTCAGCCGGCAGCTCGGGACCGCGCGCGGCGCGAGCGGGGCGCCGGGGCGGGAGCCGGAGGGGCGTCCGGCGCACGGCCCTGCGCGGGGGCCAGCCGGAGCGGCGGCACGAGACCGGCGCCGGCGAGCACGGCCACGGCCCGGCGCTCGTCGTCGTCGAGCGTGGGCTGGCCCGCCCGGCCGGGCACGTCCGGCACGCCGAGCAGGACGGACACCACGCAGCCGTCGCACGCCCGCGGTCGGGCGGTGCACGAGTCGCAGTCGATGAGCATCGGTCGGCCTCCCACGGAGCTGCCCGGGCCGGCGGCCCGTCCGGTCCCCCGACCGGCACCCGCACCGTAGGAGCCGCCTCCGACACGAGGCCCGCACCGGCGCCCCGCGCGGGGTCCCGGCGGGGTCCGGCGGGGCTCGCGCCGTGTCGCAGCCGCCCGGTGTCGGACGCCGTCCCTACGGTGACCGGCATGCCCCGCAGCACCACCGCACCGCCCGCCCCCCACGGCGGACCGGGAGCGCGCACGACCGGGCCGGCCGCCCACCAGGCACTCCAGGCACACCAGGCCCACCAGGCGTCCTTCGACGACCTGGGCCGCCCGCTGGCGGAGACGACGTTCGTCGTGGTGGACACCGAGACGACGGGCGGGGCGCCCGCCGAGGGCGGCATCACCGAGATCGGCGCCGTCAAGGTGCGCGGTGGCGAGGTGCTGGGCGAGTTCCAGACGCTGGTGCGCCCGCCGTCGTCCATCCCGCCGTTCGTGCAGCTGCTGACGGGCATCACCGACGCGATGGTCGCCTCGGCGCCGACGGCGGCGCAGGTCCTGCCGAGCTTCCTGGAGTTCGCCCGCGGCGCGGTGCTGGTGGCCCACAACGCCCCCTACGACACGGGCTTCCTGGCGGGCGCCTGCGCCCGCGCGCAGCTGTCGTGGCCGCGGTTCGAGGTGGTCGACACGGTCGTGCTGGCCCGCCACCTCGTGGGTCCGGACGAGGCGCGCGACCGCAAGCTGGCGACGCTGGCGCAGCTGTTCGGCGCCCGCACGACGCCCGAGCACCGCGCGCTGGCCGACGCCCGCGCCACGGTGGACGTCCTGCACGCGCTGCTGGGTCGCCTGGGCAACCGGGGCGTGCAGACCCTGGAGGACCTGCAGACGTTCGCCGCGCGCGTGCCGGCGGCGCGGCGGGCCAAGAAGCACCTCGCGCTCGGGCTGCCCTCGGCGCCGGGCGTGTACCAGTTCCGCGACGGCGCGGGACGCGTGCTGTACGTGGGCACCAGCGTGGACGTGCGCCGCCGCGTGGCCAGCTACTTCACGGCCTCGGAGACGCGGCCGCGGATGACCGAGATGGTGCGCGCGGCGGCGGCGGTCGTGCCGGTGGTGTGCGCGACGCCGCTGGAGGCGCGGGTGCGCGAGCTGCGGCTCATCGCCGAGCACGAGCCGCCGTACAACCGCCGCTCCAAGCGCCCGGACGCGGTGACGTGGGTGAAGCTGACCACGGACGCCTGGCCGCGCCTGTCCCTGGTGCGCCGGGTGCGCGACGACACCGCGGCCGGTGCGCAGTACCTGGGGCCGTTCCGCTCGGCGCGCACCGCGGAGCTGGCCGTGGCCGCGCTGCACGAGGCGCTGCCGCTGCGCCAGTGCACCCGGCGCATCCCGCGCGCGCCCCGCGCGGACGGTCCGGGTGCCTGCGCGCTGGCCGACCTGGGCCGGTGCGGTGCCCCCTGCCTGGGCGCCGAGCGCGGGGGGCAGGACGCCGCCTCCTACGGCGAGCTCGTCGAGCGGGCGCGCGCCGCGCTGCGCGCCGACCCGGCGGGCGCCGACGCCGGCGAGGCGCTGCGCGCGGGCACGGAGCGCATGAGCCGGCTGGCGGCGCAGGAGCGCTACGAGGAGGCCGCCGTGCAGCGCGAGCGCCTGGACGCCTACCTGCGCACCGCCGCGCGCGCCCAGCGGCGCGCCCCGCTGCAGGGCACGGCCGAGCTGGTGGCCGCCCGGCGCAGCCGACCCGACCCGGGCTGGCCGACGGGCGGCTGGGAGCTGGTGCTGGTGCGCTGGGGGCGGCTGGCGGGCACGACGCTGACCCCGCGGGGCGCGGACCCGCTGCCGCACGTGGAGGCGCTGCGGGCCACCGGGGAGGCGGTGGAGCGCCCGGAGCCGGGCCGCACGGCGGCCACCGCGGAGGAGACCGACGCGGTGCTCGACTGGCTGGAGCAGCCGGGCACCCGGCTGGTGGCCGTCGAGGGCGCCGACGAGTCGCCGTGGGCGTGCCCGGTGCGCGGCGCGGGCTGGGCCCGCGAGCGCGTGCGCGGCGGGGGCGGTGGCGGGAGCGCCGCCGCGGACGGCCGCGGCGCGGGGTCCGGGACTACGCTGGCACCGTGATCACCGCCATCGTCAACGTGCTCGCCGACAGCCGGCGCATCCCCGAGGTCGCGCAGGCGCTGGCCGACTTGCCGGGGGTGTCCGAGGTCTACTCGGTCACCGGTGACGTCGACCTCGTGGCGATGGTGCGCGTGCGCCACCACGAGGAACTGGCGGACGTCATCGCGGGCACGGTGAACAAGGTGGACGGCGTGCTGAGCACGACGACGAACATCGCCTTCCGCGCGTACTCGCGCCACGACCTGGAGAGCGCCTTCTCCCTCGGCGCCGAGTGACGTGCGCCGACCGGCGCTGAGACCGCGGGCCGGTCGGAGCGCCGGCGGCCCGGCCGGCTCAGCGCGCGCTGGCGGCCACCCAGCGCTCCAGCACGTCGGCGGCGGCGCCGCTGTCCAGCGAGCGCTCGGCGCGCCGCACCCCCTCGGCCAGGTGCTGCACCAGGTGGTCGGCGAGGTCCTGCGCGAGGTCCCCGGACGCCGCCGGCGCCCCGGGTCCCGCGGGCTCCCCGGCCGCCGCGCCCGGGGCGCGCACCCCCGCGGCGACCATGGCGGCCGCCGCGTTGAGGACGACCGCGTCGCGGACGGGCCCGCGGCGGCCGGCCAGCAGCTCCCGCGCCACCGCGGCGTTGTGCTGCGCGTCGGCCCCCCGCAGGTCGGCGAGGGCGGCCGGGGCCATGCCGAGGGCGGCCGCGGGGTCGAGCAGAACCTCGCGGACCGCGCCGTGGAGCACGACCCACACCCGCGCCGGGCCGGTGGTCGTCAGCTCGTCGAGGCCGTCCTCGCCGCGGAAGACGAGCGCGGAGGTGCCGCGCGCGGCCAGGACGCCGGCCACCACGGGCGCCAGGCGGGCGTCGGCGACACCGACCGCGGTGGCCCCGGCGCGGGCCGGGTTGGTCAGCGGGCCCAGGACGTTGAAGGCCGTCGGCACGCCCAGCCCGCGGCGCGCGCCGGCCGCGTGCCGGAACGAGGGGTGGAAGACCTGCGCGAAGCAGAAGGTGATCCCGACCTCGACGGCCAGCCGGCCGACGTCCGCGGGCGGCAGGTCCAGGCGCACGCCGAGGGCCTCGAGGACGTCGGCCGAGCCGGAGGAGGAGGACGAGGCGCGGTTGCCGTGCTTGACGACGCGGTGCCCCGCCCCGGCCAGGACGAGGCTGGCCATGGTGGAGATGTTGACGGTGTGGGCCTGGTCGCCGCCGGTGCCGACGAGGTCGACGACGGGGCCGGGCACCTCGAGCGGGACGGCGTGGGCGAGCATCGCGTCGGCCAGGCCGGTCAGCTCGTCGACGGTCTCCCCCTTGGCGCGCAGGGCCACGAGGAAGCCGGCCAGCGGCACGTCGCCCGCCTCGCCGCTCATCACCTCGTCCATGGCCCAGGCCGTGGTCGCCGCGTCGAGGTCGCGGCCGGCCAGCAGGGTCCCGACGACCTGCGGCCAGGTCGGGCCGCCGGCGCCCGGGGGCGGCGCGGACCGGGGCGGCGCGGGGGCGGGCTGGCTGGTCATGGCGGGGTCCTCGGGCCGGCGGGCGGGGGTCGCGCCCGACCCTACTGACCCGCCGCCGACCCGCGCGGCTCCGACGGTCGCGCCGCAGCCGCGGGCGGTGCCCGGCGGGGCGTTCCCCGGTCACGGGGAGGTCACGTGGAGGTCACCCGGAAGGCGCAACCGCGGCGTGCACGGGCTGTGACGGGGGTGTGAGCAACATCTACGACACGATGTCGGTGGGCCGGGGGGCGTTCCCCGGAGACCGTGGGGCATGATGGCCGTCGTGGCGAGTGCACAGGCTGTCCAGAGCAGTACCCCGAGCCCTGCTCACGGGTCCGTGAACCGGCCCAACATGGTGTCGGTCGGCGTCATCGTCTGGCTCGCCAGCGAGCTGATGTTCTTCGCCGGGCTCTTCGCGATGTACTTCACGATCCGGTCGGTGGCGCCCGGGCTGTGGGAGGGCGGGACGGAGATGCTCAACGTCCCCTTCGCGGCCGTGAACACGACGATCCTCGTCATCTCCTCGTTCTGGTGCCAGTTCGGCGTCTTCGCGGCCGAGCGCTTCCAGCCCCGGCGCCTCGGGCGCCTGTGGCAGGTCGGCAAGTGGGGCATGCAGGAGTGGTTCGTCCTCACGTACGTCTTCGGCGCGATCTTCATCGCGGGCCAGGTCTTCGAGTACGCCGAACTGGCGCTGGAGGGCCTGACCATCGCCAGCGACGCCTACGGGTCGGTCTTCATCCTCACGACCGGCTTCCACGGCATCCACGTGCTCGGCGGGCTCGTGGCGTTCCTGCTGGTGATCGCCCGCTCCTTCGCCTCCAAGCGGTTCGGGCACCAGGAGGCCACCAGCGCGATCGTCGTCAGCTACTACTGGCACTTCGTCGACGTCGTGTGGATCGGCCTCTTCACCGTCATCTACGTCCTGCAGTGACCGCCACCGCACCCCCGACAGCCACAGACACCTGAGCACCCCGACCACGCGAGAGCTCCCGACGGAAGCGAGCACCACCACCGTGACCAGGACCCTCACCGCACTCAGCGCCCGGCGACGCCACCCCATGGCCGTCGTCCTGCTGGTCGCGCTGGCGCTCCTCCTCGTCGGAGGGCTGTACTCCGCGCTGGCGCCCCGCCCGGCGGAGGCGACGACCGCGACCGCCACCGCCGACGACGTGGAGGAGGGCCGGATCCTCTTCCTCGCCAACTGCGCCAGCTGCCACGGCCTCAACGCCGAGGGCGGGCAGGTGAACGGCGGCCTGAACGCGGGCCCGTCCCTCATCGGCGCCGGCGCCGCCTCGGTCGACTTCCAGGTCGGCACCGGCCGCATGCCGCTCGCGCAGAGCGGCCCGCAGGCCGAGGAGGTCAGCAAGATCCGCTTCTCGCAGGAGCAGATCGACCAGATGGCCGCCTACGTGGCCTCGCTGGCCCCCGGCCCGGCCATCCCGACCGAGGACGTCCTGGACACCAGCGACGCCACCGCCGAGGAGATCGCGCGCGGCGCGGCGATCTTCCGCACCAACTGCGCGATGTGCCACAACACGCAGGGCAAGGGCGGCGCGCTGACCGCCGGCAAGTACGCCCCGAGCCTGGACGGCGTCGAGGCGCGCTACATCTACGAGGCGATGACGACCGGCCCGCAGTCGATGCCGGTCTTCAACGACAACACCATCGCCCCCGAGGACAAGACCGCGATCATCGCCTGGCTGACGGCCGACAGCGAGCAGCGCCCCGACCCGGGCGGCTGGACGCTCGGGTCGCTGGGCCCGGTGAGCGAGGGCCTCTTCGCGTGGATCGCCGGCATCGGCCTCCTCATCGGGTGCTCGGTGTGGCTGGGGCTGAAGTCGTCGTGACCGCGACGGCGAGCCCCGGCACGAGCAGCAGGACGACCGCGTCCGCCCCCGCGGACCGGTCGGGACACCAGGACAGGCAGGGAGCATGAGCCAGATCGAACGCGCCGAGGAGGCGCACGGGCAGGGGACCGCGGTCGCCCGGCCCGCGGCCGGTGTGCCCGACCGCTTCGAGAACCCGGGTCTGCCCGCCCACCGGCACCGGATGGGCGACACCGACCCCCAGGCGGCCAAGCGCGCCGAGCGCCAGGTCGCCGTCATGCTGCTGCTGTCGATCCTCGGCTCGATCGGGATCATCGTCTCGATCATCGCGATCGAGTACGACGGCAGCTTCGCGCGCGTCAGCTGGTCGACCAAGGCCATCGGCCTGTCGATGTTCTTCTCGCTGTTCGCGCTCGGCGCCGGCGCCGTGCACTGGGCCAAGACCCTGATGCCCGACGACGAGCGCATCGACCACCGGCACCGCCAGCGCGGCACCGAGGCCGAGCGCGCCAAGGCCGTGGCCATCCTCAAGGAGGGCGCGGGCGAGGCGGCGCTGGGCCGCCGTCCGCTGATCCGCAACACCCTCATCGGCGCCCTGGCGCTCTTCCCGCTGCCGGCGGTGTTCTTCTTCCGGGACACCGGCCCGCTGCCGGGGGACGCCCTCTCCGTCACGATGTGGGAGCAGGGCACCTACCTGGTCAAGGACCCCGAGGGCGGGCGCATCCGCGCCGCCGACGTGAGCCTCGGTTCCGTGGTCCACGTCATGCCCGAGGGCATCGAGGACGTCGAGCACCCGCTGAACGAGAAGGCGAAGTCGGCGGTCCTCATCATGCGGCTGGAGGAGAACCAGCTCACCGAGAAGTCCGCGGAGTGGGGTGTGAGCGGCATCGTCGCCTACTCCAAGATCTGCACCCACATGGGCTGCCCCGTGGCCCTGTACGAGCAGCAGACCCACCACCTGCTGTGCCCCTGCCACCAGTCGACGTTCGACCTGACGCAGGACTGCAAGGTGATCTTCGGCCCGGCCAAGCGGCCCCTCCCCCAGCTGCCCATCGTGGTGGACGACGAGGGCTACCTGGTCGCTGAGGACGGCTTCCACGAAGCCGTCGGCCCGAGCTTCTGGGAGCGCGGATGAGCACGCAGACACCGGTCGACAAGGCGGCCACGGGTGTCGCCAACTTCGCGGACGACACCGTCGGCGCCAGCAAGGTCGTCAACGGCTTCGCCCGCAAGGTCTTCCCCGACCACTGGTCCTTCATGCTGGGTGAGATCACGCTCTACAGCTTCGTGATCCTCCTGCTGACGGGGACCTTCCTCACCTTCTTCTACGAGCCGAGCGCGGCCGAGACGACCTACACGGGCAACTACGCGCCCCTGGCCGGTCAGCACGTGTCGCAGGCGTACGACTCGGCGCTGCGGATCTCCTTCGACGTCCGCGGCGGCCTGCTCATGCGGCAGATCCACCACTGGGCGGCGCTGGTGTTCGTCGCCGCGACCGTGGTGCACATGATGCGCGTCTTCTTCACGGGCGCCTTCCGCAAGCCGCGCGAGATCAACTGGGTGATCGGCGCCATCCTCGCCATCCTCGCGGTGTTCGAGGGCTTCACCGGCTACTCCCTGCCCGACGACCTGCTGTCCGGCACCGGCATCCGCATCGCCCAGGCGATCATGCTGGCGGTGCCCGTGATCGGCAGCTACCTCAGCTTCTTCGTCTTCGGCGGCGAGTACCCCGGCGAGGACTTCATCCCGCGGTTCTTCACCATCCACATCCTGCTGCTGCCGGCGATCATGCTGGCGCTCATCGTGGTGCACCTGATGCTCGTGGTCATCCACAAGCACACGCAGTACCCGGGCCCGGGCCGGACCGAGGACAACGTCGTCGGCTTCCCGCTCTTCCCCGTGTACATGGCCAAGGCCGGCGGCTTCTTCTTCATCGTCTTCGGCGTGCTGGCCCTCATGGGTGCCTTCGTGCAGATCAACGCGATCTGGGCCTACGGGGCGTACGACCCGTCACCGGTGACCGCGGGTTCGCAGCCCGACTGGTACATGGGCTGGCTGGACGGGGCGGTCCGCATCATGCCGGGCTGGACCGAGTTCACCCTGTTCGGGTTCACGTTCTCGATGAACATCTTCATCCCGACATCGCTGATCATCGTCCTGGTGATGGCGGTGCTGTGCCTGTACCCGTGGATCGAGCAGGCCGCGACCGGTGACCGCCGCGAGCACCACCTGCTGGACCGCCCCCGCAACCAGCCGACCCGCACCGCGCTCGGCGTCATGGCGATCACCTTCTACGTGATCCTGTGGATCTGCGGCGGCAACGACATCGTGGCCCACATGCTGGGGCTGTCGATCAACGACATCACCCGCTCGTTCCGCGTGCTGGTGTTCGTCGGGCCGGCGCTGGCCTTCATCGTCACCAAGCGCATCTGCCTCGGGCTGCAGCGCAAGGACCGCGAGAAGGCCCTGCACGGCCGGGAGACGGGCCGCATCGTGCGCCTGCCGCACGGCGAGTTCATCGAGGTCCACGCCCCCCTGTCGGAGTTCGAGCGCTGGAACCTCGTGCAGCACGAGGTGCAGCGCCCGATGGAGATCGAGGACCGCGTCGACGCGGGCCGGCCGGACACCCTGTACGGCCGCGTGCAGCGCCGCCTCTCGAAGTTCTACTTCGAGGACCGCGTCGAGCCGGTGACGCCGGCGGAGCTCGCCGCCAGCCACCACGAGCACCACGGCGAGGTGGAGGGCGAGGAGCACGCCTCGCTGGAGGACCGCAAGAACCCGCAGGTCCAGAACTCGCTGACCACGCAGGGCTGAGTCCCCGCGGTCAGCGGACCGCAGCACGACGAGGGGCCCCGGGAGCACCGCTCCCGGGGCCCTTCGTCGTCGTCGGCTCCCCTCGGGGCGGCCCCGGGCGCGCCGGGCGCCGCCGACGAGCCCGGGAGGGGCGGTCAGCCTCGCAGCGCCGAGCCCGCCCGCCACTGCTCCCAGCTGTAGCCCCAGGCGTCGAAGCCGTTGCCGGGCTCGACGGTCCGGTCGCTGCCGGTGAAGACGACGACGTCACCCACGTGGGACTGCTCGAACAGCCAGCGGGCGTCCTCCAGGCTCATCCCCGTGCAGCCGTGGCTGACGTTGGCGCGGCCGTGCGAGGCGGCCGACCAGGGGGCGGCGTGCAGGAACTCCCCCGAGTTCGTCAGGCGCATCGCGTACCGCACGGCGACGTCGTAGTACTCGGGGTCGTCCGGGCTGACGCCGGTGGTCTCGGCGTCCATCTGCCGGGACTCCTCCAGGCTCATGACGACCTTGGTGCCGCTGCGGGTGACGTACTCGCCGCCGTGGCCGTCCTGCCCCGTGGTGACGGGGATGGTGCGCAGCACCTCCCCGTCGCGGGTGACGGTCAGGGTGTGCGTCTGGATGTCGACGTGGCTGACGACGGCGGCCCCGACGTGGAAGTCGATGTCGCGGGTGACGCCCCACACGCCGGGGGCGACCTCGGTGCTCCCCAGGTCGACGTCGAGGTGAACGTCGGTCCGTGCGGGCCAGTGCTCGGCGGGGCGGTACTGCACCTGCGTGGCGGACACCCAGCGCCAGGCCCCCTCCACCGGAGCGGGGCTGGTCGTCACCCGCAGCCGCTCCTCCACCATGGCGCGCCGGTCGTCGGCGACGGGCTCGTCGAAGGTGACGATCACGGGCATCCCGACGCCGACGGTCGACCCGCTCAGCGGCGCCACGGCCGGGAACGCGGTGACAGTCGGGTCCATGGCGGTGAAGGAGCTGGTCCGCTCGACGGGGGCGCCGGCGGAGCCGCGCGCCGTGGCACGGACCTCGTAGCGGGTGCCGGCGAGCAGGGGCGCGGTGCTGGTCCACGTGAGCCCGTCCCCGGCGACCGCCCCCTCCAGGGGCGTCCCGTCCTGCCCGGTGACGACGACCTCGTCCAGCTGTCCGTCGGTGACGCGCACGGTCACCGGCGCGTCCAGGCGCACGTCGACGGCCGCGTCGGCGGGCAGGACGTCGATGCGCGCCGGCGCGGGCGACGCCGTGGCGGCCGGGGCGGCCGCTCCCCCGCTGCTGCTGTCGGCCTGGCACGCGCCGAGGGGCGCGGCCAGCGCCAGGACGAGCGCGGCGGGCACCCAGGCGCGCGCCCCCCGGCGCGCGGGCGTGCTCGGTCGACGACCTGTGCTCAACGGACTGTCCTCCCCCTCGGGCGCGCTGCAGCGCCCGGCTGTCTGGTTCCCCCGGGCCATCGTCGCACCACGAGGCCCCTGCAGGAGGACGCTCGCCGGGCCGGGTCCGTTGCACCGGCGCGCGGAGCGGAGCGTGGCGGGCGGGGAGCACCGGTCCGGCGCCGGGTCCACCGCCACGCTCCCCACCGACTCGTCGACAACATTTCTTGTCCAGAGGACGGTGGACGTGTGCACGACATCGAGGTCATCGAGGACGTGGAGGCGGCCGCCACCGCGCTGGACCCCGTCCGGGCCCGGCTGCTCCGCGAGCTGACCGTCCCGGCGTCAGCCGCCGGGCTCGCCGCCCGGGTCGGCATCGCGCGCCAGAAGGTCAACTACCACCTCAAGGCGCTCGAGGCGCACGGTCTCCTGCGCCTCGCTGAGGAGCGCCGGCACGGCGGCATCACCGAACGGGTGCTGCAGGCGTCGGCGGCCTCCTACGTCGTCTCCCCCGCGGCTGTCAGCGCGTCCGCGGCCGACCCGGGGGCCACCGACGACCAGCGCTCGGCGGGCTACCTCGTCGCGCTGGCCGGCCGGCTGGTGTGCGAGGTCGGCGCCCTGGCGCGCCGGGCCCGCACCTCCGGGGAGCGCCTGCCGACGTTCACCGTCGACACGCGGATCGGCTTCCGGTCGGCCGCCGACCGGGCCGCGTTCGCCGACGACCTCACCGCCGCGGTGCTGGAGCTGGCCGCGCGCTACCACCACGACGACGGGCGCCCGCACCGGCTCCTCGTCGCCGCCCACCCCCTCCCCGAGGAGAACCTGTGAGCACCGTCCCGGACGTCCCGTACCGCCTGGAGTTCAGCGTCGAGGTCCCCGGCACCCCTGAGCAGGTGTGGCAGGCCATCGCCACCGCCGCCGGGATGAACGCCTGGTTCCTGCCGACGGAGATGGAGGAGCGCGCCGGCGGCTCCCTGCGCTTCACCATGGGTCCCGACATGGGCTCGGACGGCCGAGTCACCGGCTGGGACCCCCCGCGCCGCCTCGTCTACGAGGAGGACTGGGCGGCCCTCACGGGCCAGGACCCGGACGCCCTGAGCCCGCTGACGTCGGAGTTCCTGGTGGAGGCGCGCTCCGGCGGTACCTGCGTCGTGCGCGTCACCAGCAGCGGGTTCGGCACCGGCGCCGCCTGGGAGCAGGAGTTCTGGGCGGACCTGGAGCCGAACTGGCGACCGTTCTTCGACAACCTGCGTCTGTACCTGGCGCACTTCCCCGGCCAGGAGGCCGTGCAGCTGGAGGTGAGCGCCTCCCACACCGGGGACGCCGAAGCCCTCTGGGCCAGGGTGCGCGACGCCCTGCCGCTCGGGGAGCCCGGGTCGGCGCTGCGGGTGCGCGGCACCACCGGCACGGTGGAGCGGGTCGGCGAGCGGCAGGCGCTGGTCCGGCTGACCGCACCGGTGCCCGGGATGCTCAACGTCTACACCCACGGTGAGGGCGAGGGCGGGAGCAGGGGCACGGCGACGGCGGGGGTGCGGGCCTACCTCTTCCCCGACGCAGCGGCCGACCGGGCCGCCTCGGCGGACCAGGTGCGCCGGGAGGAGGAGGACTGGCGGACCTGGTTGCAGGACCTGCCGGTGCCGGTCTGAGCCCCCGGACGACGCCCACCCGCGCGGAGGCGCCGGTGCCGGCCCCCCGCCGCACGCACGAGGGCCGCGGCACCCGGTGGGTGCCGCGGCCCTCGCGGAGCGCTGGTCAGCGTCAGTGGGCGTGCTCGCCCGCGTAGTACTCGAAGACCCAGCCGAGGATGGCCGGGATCGTGAAGACCATCCCGATGAGGAACAGCCACCAGCCGACGGCCACGCCGAGGAAGGCCAGGGCCCCGCCGAGAGCCAGGTACAGCGGCCACCAGGAGTAGGGCGGGAAGAAGCCCTGCTCACCCGCGCCCTCGCTGATGTCGGCGCGGGCGTTGTCCTCCGGCCGCTCGTCGATGCGCCGGGCCGTGACGGCCATGTAGGCGCCGATGAGGATCGCCAGACCGCCGGTGAGCAGGAGGGCGATGAGGCCCACCCACTCGTCCCACTGCGTCAGCAGGCCGTACACGAAGCCGATCGGGATGAAGAAGAGGATGCCGCCCGAGAAGAGCCAGGTCTCCGCCTTCATGGATCAGTTCCCCCTCTTCCCGGCGATGTCCTCGCGACGGCCCGACAGGTCCGCCTCGCCGTACACGTGGTCCAGCAGGTTCTTGCTGCCCGTCGGGGTGTCCCGGCCGATGACCTCGGGGTGGTGCAGGTCGAAGGCGGGCCGCTCGGAGCGGATCCGCGGCAGCGAGGTGAAGTTGTGCCGCGGGGGCGGGCACGAGGTGGCCCACTCGAGCGAGGCGCCGTAGCCCCACGGGTCGTCCACCTCGACGCGCTGGCCGTAGCGGGCGGTCTTGTAGACGTTCCACAGGAACGGGATGAACGACAGGCCGAGGACGAAGGAGCCGATCGTGGAGATCTGGTTCATCGTCGTGAATCCCTCGCCGACCAGGTAGTCCGCGTAGCGGCGCGGCATGCCCGCCGCACCCAGCCAGTGCTGGATGAGGAAGGTGGCGTGGAAGCCGATGAAGAGCAGCCAGAAGTGCAGCTTGCCCAGGCCCTCGTCGAGCATCTTGCCGGTGAACTTGGGCCACCAGAAGTAGAAGCCGGCGAACATCGCGAACACGACGGTGCCGAAGACCACGTAGTGGAAGTGGGCGACGACGAAGTACGTGTCGGAGAGGTTGAAGTCCAGCGGCGGCGAGGACAGGATCACGCCGGTCAGACCGCCGAAGAGGAAGGTGACCAGGAAGCCGATCGCCCACAGCATGGGCGTGTCGAAGGTCAGCGACCCGCGCCACATGGTGCCCAGCCAGTTGAAGAACTTCACGCCGGTGGGGACCGCGATGAGCATGGTCATGAAGGCGAAGAAGGGCAGCAGCACCTTGCCGGTGACGTACATGTGGTGCGCCCACACCGTCACCGACAGGCCCGCGATGGAGATGGTCGCGAAGACCAGGCCCTTGTAGCCGAAGACCGGCTTGCGGCTGAAGACCGGGAAGATCTCCGTCACGATGCCGAAGAACGGCAGCGCGATGATGTACACCTCGGGGTGGCCGAAGAACCAGAAGAGGTGCTGCCACAGGATCGGGCCGCCGGTGGCGGCCTCGAAGACGTGGGCGTTCAGGATGCGGTCCGCGCCCAGAGCCAGCAGCGCGGCGGCCAGCACCGGGAACGCCATGAGGATCAGGACGCTCGTGATGAGCGTGTTCCAGGTGAAGATCGGCATCCGGAACATCGTCATGCCGGGCGCGCGCATGCAGATGATCGTGGTGATGAAGTTGACGGCGCCCAGGATGGTGCCGAAGCCGGAGAAGGCCAGACCCATCACCCACAGGTTGCCGCCCAGGCCGGGCGAGTGGACGACGTCCGAGAGCGGGGCGTAGGCGAACCACCCGAAGGAGGCCGCACCGCCGGGCACGAGGAAGCCGGCCGCGGCGATCAGGCCACCGAAGGTGAACAGCCAGTACGACAGCATGTTCAGCCGCGGGAAGGCGACGTCCGGGGCACCGATCTGCAGCGGCATGATCGCGTTGGCGAATGCCGAGAACAGGGGCGTCGCGAACAGCAGCAGCATGATCGTGCCGTGCATCGTGAACGCCTGGTTGTACTCGTTCTTGGTGGTGAAGACCTGCATCCCGGGCTCGAAGAGCTCGGCCCGGATGAGCAGCGCCAGCACACCGCCGACGAGGAACCAGACGAACGAGGTGACGAAGTACAGGTTGCCGATGACCTTGTGGTCGGTCGTCGAGAACCAGGTCGCCACCTTCGACCCCCGGCGCACCGGGGTGGTCGCGCCCAGCGGCTGCCGCGTCGTGGTGACGCGGGTCGCCGCCCCGGGCGCGCCGAGGCTCTCAGTAGCCATCAGAAGTTCCCTCCGGTGTTCGCCTCGTCGCCGCCCGGGTCGATGCCCTCGCCCTCCAGGGCGCCGCCGAGCTCGGTGGGCAGGGCGCCGGTCTGACCGGCGGCCTCGAGGTCCTGCAGGTGCTGCTGGTACTCCGCCTCGGAGACCACCGCGACGTTGAAGAGCATCTCCGAGTGGTACTCGCCGCACAGCTCGGCGCACTTGCCCTGGTAGAAGCCCTCCTTCGTCGGCGTCACGATGAACTCGTTCGGCGAGCCCGGGATCATGTCCATCTTGAACAGGAACGCCGGGACGTAGAAGGAGTGGATGACGTCGCGGGCGTAGAGCTCGAAGCGGACCTTCTGGTCCACCGGCAGGTACAGCACCGGCAGCCGGTCCTCGACGTTCTCGTCGGCCGTGTTGCCGGCCTGGACGCCGGTGTCCCAGACCAGGGGGGTCTCCTGGTCGGCGGCGAGGTAGTTGAAGTCCCAGGACCACTTCTTGCCGACGACCTGCACGGTGACGTCGGTCTCCTCGTCACCGCGGTCGGTGATCGCGGCCTGGTCGACGGCCGTGTAGTAGAAGAGGACCCCGACCATCATCACGGGGACGATGGTGTAGAGGATCTCGATCGGCATGTTGTAGCGGACCTGCGGCGGCAGCTCCGGGTCGCCCTTGCGGCGCCGGTAGGCCACGACGACCCAGATCGTCAGGCCCCACACCAGGAGGCCGACGACGAGCGCGGCGATCCAGGAGCCGTTCCAGAGGGTCTGGATGCGGTCCGTCATGTCCGTCGCACCGACGCTCGCGTCCGGCAGGAAGCCGTTGCTCGCGCTGGCGTTCGGCCAGTCACCTGCGGCGCAGCCACCCAGGAGCAGGGTGCCCGCCGCGGCTGCCGCGGCGGCGGTCAGCCCCTTCGCGGGACGGCGACGAGGCGTCGCGCCCGTGTCTCGCGTTCCCAACGTCGGCCTTCCCACGGTCGGTCTCTGGTCGCGGTCACCCGTCCGGACGCGCTGGCGCGCGTCCGCGGCGGTCACCGCACACCGGAGACTACCCCCCGTCGTAGGTTCCGCACGGGCCGGGGCGCGCCGTGAAGACCTCGGGGAGGGGCAGTGCGCACGCGGCCCGCAGCAGCTCCAGGTAGTCGGTGCGCGGGACCTCCTCGACGCCGAGGGTGGCCAGGTGGTCCGTGCGCCACTGCACGTCCACCAGGCGGCCCGGCGCGCCGTCCTCCTCCAGCAGCCGGCACAGGGCCACGACGGCCGCCTTGGAGGCGTCCGTGACGCGGTGGAACTTCGACTCGGCGGCGAACAGGCCCCCGACCGCCACCCCGTACAGCCCGCCGACCAGCCGGCCGTCCAGGTGCACCTCGACCGAGTGCGCCCAGCCGAGCTCGTGCAGCCGCTGGTAGGCGGCCGCGACGGCGGGGGTGATCCAGGCGCCCGGCCGGGAGGGGTCCGCGCAGCCGGCGACGACGTCGGCGAAGGCGGTGTCCACGCGCACCTCGAAGCGGCGCAGGGATCGGGCCAGCGACCGCGAGACGTGCACGCGGTCCGGGAGCAGGACCCCGCGGGGGTCCGGCGACCACCAGCCGACCGGGCCGCGCCCGCCGCGCCCGAGACCCATGGGGAAGCAGCCGGCGCGGTAGGCGGCCACGAGGGTGGCCGGGTCGAGGTCGCCGCCGGCGGCCGCGAGGTCCTCCCCCGGCGCCGGGCGCAGGGCGGCGAAGTCGTACCGCGACTCCCCCAGCGGCACGGGCCCGCGCCGGGCGCCGGACGCGCCGACGGCCCCCGCACCACGTGGTGCGGGGGCCGCCGGGCCGTCCGGTCCGCTCAGCGAGCGGTCCGTCAGGAGAAGGAGTCGCCGCAGGCGCAGCTGCTGCCCGCGTTGGGGTTGTCGATGGTGAAGCCCTGCTTCTCGATCGTGTCCGCGAAGTCGATGGTCGCGCCGTCCAGGTAGGGGGCGCTCATCTTGTCGACCACGAGGCCCACACCGTCGAAGTCGCGGACGGCGTCGCCGTCGAGGTCGCGCTCGTCGAAGTAGAGCTGGTAGATCAGCCCCGAGCAGCCGCCGGGCTGGACGGCGATGCGCAGCCGCAGGTCGTCGCGGCCCTCCTGCTCCAGCAGGGCGCGGACCTTGGCGGCGGCCACGTCGGTCAGCTGGACGCCCTGCGCGGGGGCCGTGTCCTCGGTGACGGTCGTCGTGGTGGTCATGAGCATCGTCTCCGGTTCGCTCGTCGACTGCGGGGGCTGCTGCAGGTGCCAACCGCGCCCGCGCCGGTCGTGTTCCCGCCGGGGACGTGTCCCGCGGCGGGCGCGCCCGGTGCGGCGCCCGACCAGGCTACGCCGGGGACGCGCCCGCCCGCTCCACCGCGCGCCCGTCGCCGGCCGGCAGCTGCGCGAGGCCGTCCAGCAGCAGCACCTCCCCGGCGCACACGCGCGCGAAGTCGGCCAGGTGCAGCGACTCGTCCGCGCCGTGGGCGCGGCTGTCGGGGTCCTCGACGCCGGTGACGAGGATCGCCGCGCCCGGGTAGCGCTCGGCGAGGTCGGCGACGAACGGGATGGACCCGCCCATGCCGGCCTCGACGACGTCACCGGTCCCGACGCCGAAGGCCCGCGCGAAGGCGCGGCGGGCCACCTCGTGGGCCGCCGAGCCGGTGTCGGCGCGGAAGGGCCGGCCGGCCTCGCCGTCGGTGACCGTGACGCGGGCGCCGAAGGGGGCGCGCTCCAGCAGGTGCCGGCGCAGCGCGTCGGCCGCCGCGGCGGGGTCCTGCCCGGGCGCCAGCCGCAGGCTTAGCTTGGCGCGCGCCGTCGGCAGCAGCGTGTTGCTCGCGGCGGCGACGGCGGGGGCGTCCACGCCCAGCACGGACAGCGCCGGGCGCGCCCACAGCCGGTCGGCCAGCGAGCCGGTCCCGGCCAGCCGGACCCCGTCGAGCACCCCGGCGTCGGCGCGGAAGACGTCCTCGGCGACCTCGACCCCGGCGGCGGCGGTACCGGTGACCAGCCCGGCCACGGCCACGTCACCGGCCTCGTCGTGCAGGGTGGCCAGCAGCCGGGCCAGGCAGGTCAGGGCGTCCAGGACGGGACCGCCGTTCACGCCGGAGTGCACCGCGTGCGAGAGCACGTCCACGCGCACCTCGCAGTCGACCAGGCCGCGCAGCGTCGTGGTGATCGCCGGCACGCCGACGCGCCAGTTGGCGGAGTCGGCCACGACGATGACGTCGGCGGCCAGGTCCTCGCCGTGCTCGGCCAGGAAGGCGGCGAAGGTCGGCGAGCCGACCTCCTCCTCCCCCTCGACGAAGACGGTCACGCCCACGCCGCCGTCCTCGCCCCACAGCGGGAGCAGGGTGCGCAGGGCGTGCGCGTGCGCGACGACGCCGGCCTTGTCGTCGGCGGTGCCGCGGCCGAACAGCCGGCCGTCGCGCTCGGTGGGCGTGAACGGCTCCGACGTCCAGTCCCGCGCGTCGCCCGTCGGCTGCACGTCGTGGTGGGCGTACAGCAGGACGGTGGGCCGCCCGGCCGGCGCGGGGCGGCGGGCCACCACGGCGGGCGCGCCGCCGCCGGCGGTGCGCACCCCCACCTCGGGCATCCCGCAGGCGCGCAGCAGGTCGGCCACGGCTCCGGCGCTGCGCGCGACGTCGCCGGCGCGCGCCGGGTCGGCCGACACGCTCGGGACGCGGACGAGGGCCTCGAGGTCGGCCCGGGCGGCCCGCGCCCCGGCCTCGGAGGCGGCCAGCAGGGCGGCGTCGCGGTCGTCGCCCGCGGGCGGCAGGGGGGTGGTCGTCACCCCGGCACGCTACCCGCGCGGCCGTGCCGGGCCCTCGCGCCGGGCCCGCGCGCCCGGCCGGGGCGCGGGGGGGCGGTGACGTACCCTGGGCGCGTGTTCGGACGCTCGAAGGAGAAGCAGGCCCCCGTCGTCGTGGAGGCCCCCGCCGAGCCCGTCAGGACCGCCGGCAAGGGCCGGCCGACCCCCAAGCGCAGCGAGGCGCAGGCCCGCAACCAGCGGCCCCTGGTCCCCGCCGACCGCAAGGCGGCGCGGACGGCGAGCAAGCAGGCGCTGCGCGAGGACCGGGCCCGCATGCAGCAGGCGCTGCTGACCGGGGACGAGCGCTACCTGCCGTACCGCGACAAGGGCCCGCAGAAGCGCTTCGTGCGCGACGTCGTGGACGCCCGCCGCAACGTCGGGGAGTACTTCCTCATCATCGCCGGCGTGGCGCTCGTCATCTCGATGCTGGCCCCGGCCACCGGCTCGGTCGCGCTCATCGGCGCCACCACGCTCGTCATCTACGGGATGCTCGCGGTGGTCATCGTCGACAGCGTCCTGCTGGGCCGGCGGATCAAGCGCCTGGCCGCCGACCGCTTCGAAATCCCCGAGCGCGGCCTCGTCGGCTACGGCGTCACCCGCGCCCTGCAGATCCGCCGCCTGCGCCGGCCCGTGCCGATGGTCGACCGCGGACACTCCCCCCGCTGAGCCGCTCCCCCCCGCTGAGCCGGGCCCCGCTGGCGGCGCGCACGCCGCCCTGCCGCGCGCGGTGCACCGGGCCTAGTCTCGCGCCCATGGAGTTCCGACACCTCGGTGCGAGCGGTCTGAAGATCTCGGAGATCACCTACGGCAACTGGCTGACCCACGGGTCCCAGGTCGAGAACGACGCCGCCGTGGCGTGCGTGCACGCCGCGCTGGACGCGGGCATCTCCACCTTCGACACCGCCGACGTCTACGCCAACACCCTCGCGGAGACCGTCCTCGGGCAGGCGCTGAAGGGGCAGCGCCGGGAGAGCCTCGAGATCATGACGAAGGTCTACTTCCCCACCGGCCCCAAGGGCCACAACGACACCGGTCTGTCGCGCAAGCACGTCCTGGAGTCGATCGACGGCTCGCTGCGCCGGCTGGGCACCGACCACGTCGACGTCTACCAGGCCCACCGCTACGACGTGGCGACGCCCCTGGAGGAGACGATGCAGGCCTTCGCGGACGTCGTCCGCGCGGGCAAGGCGCTGTACGTCGGGGTCAGCGAGTGGACCGCCGACCAGCTGCGCGAGGGCCACGCGCTGGCGAAGCAGCTCGGCTTCCAGCTGATCTCCAACCAGCCGCAGTACTCGGCCCTGTGGCGCGTCATCGAGGGCGAGGTCGTGCCCGCCTCCCGCGAGCTCGGCGTCTCGCAGGTGGTCTGGTCGCCCATCGCCCAGGGCGTCCTGACGGGCAAGTACCGCCCCGGCGGCGCGCTGCCGGAGGGCTCGCGCGCCACGGACGAGAAGGGCGGCAAGCAGATGATCAGCCGCTGGATGCGCGACGACGTGCTCGAGCGCGTGCAGCGGCTGCGTCCGGTCGCCGAGGAGCTGGGGCTGAGCATGTCCCAGCTGGCCGTGGCGTGGGTGCTGCAGAACGACAACGTCGCCTGCGCGATCATCGGCGCCTCCCGCCCCGAGCAGGTCACCGAGAACGTGCGGGCCTCGGGCGTGCGCATCCCCGCCGAGCTGATGAACCGCATCGACGAGGCGCTGGGCGACGTCGTCGAGCGCGACCCCGGCAAGACCCTCGAGGGCATGCCGAAGGAGCGGCTGGCCTGAGAGCGGCGGGGGGGGGGGGGGGGGGGGGGGGGGGGGGGGGGGGGGGGGGGGGGGGGGGGGGGGGGGGGGGGGGGGGCGGGCGGGGGGGGGGGGGGGCGCCCCCCCCCCGCCCCCCCCCCCCCCCGCTCAGTCGGCCACGCGCAGGCTGACCGGCCCGTAGACCTCGGTGCCGTCGGCGTACAGGCGGGCGACCTCCACGCCCTGCTCGCGCAGGCCGCGCCAGACCTCCCCGATCCACGCCTCGGCGTCGGCCTGGGCGGGGAAGACCGCGGCCGCGGCCCGCTCGTCCTCCACCGGCCGGCCCTCGGTGTCCTCGAACCGCCACGTCCAGCTCGTCGCCCTCACCCGCCCGACCGTAGGCCACGCCCGGCGGGCGCGCCGCGCTGCGGGCCCTGCGGCGCGAGCCCCTCGTCCTCCCCGGTGCGCCGGCGGCGCACGAGGTCGACGACGGCGGCCGCGAGCGCCAGCAGCACCAGCGCCAGGGAGACGCGCAGCCCGGCCGACAGCGCGGAGCCGAAGACAGCCTGCACGTCGGCGGGCGGGCGGCCGGAGGCCGGGCCGCCGGCCCCGGACAGGCCCGCCCCGGACAGGCCGGTGAAGAAGACGGCGGTGACGGCGGCCACGCCCACCGCCGAGCCGACCCGCTGCCCCGTCTGCAGGACCCCGCCGGCCACGCCGGCGACGGACCGGGGGACGTCGGCCAGGGTGAGGGTCTGGTTCGGGGAGATGACCAGGCCGCTGCCGGCGCCCGTGACCGCCAGGCACGCCGAGAGGGCGACGGCGCCGGCGGTGCCCTGCACGGTGGCCGCCACGACGTCGGCGGCGGTCAGCCCGGCGGCGGAGACCAGCAGGCCGACGACGACGGTGATCCGGCCGCGGCGCACGACCTGCCGCCCGCCGACCTGGGCGGTGACGGCCGAGGCGAGGGCGAAGGGCGTCTGCACGAGCCCGGCCTGCAGCGGCGTCAGCCCGAGGCCGGACTGCAGGTACAGGGTGACGACGAGGAAGATGCCGGTGAACCCGGCGAAGTAGGTGATGCCCACCGCGGCGCCGTTGCTGAAGGAGCCCGTGCGCACGAGGTCGCCGTGCACGACGGGGTCGCCGCCGCGCCGGCCCAGGCGGCGCTCCCAGCCGACGAAGGCCACCAGGAGCAGGGTCCCCGGAGCGAGCAGCGCCCAGCGGGCGGCCGGGGCGTCCTCGCCCGTGGTCAGCACGAACGGCAGCATCAGCAGCACGACCGCGGCGGCCAGCAGCAGCAGCCCGACCACGTCCAGGCGCAGGCCCCGCACGCCGCGGGCCCCGTCGGGGCGGGCGGACCGGTCGCGCGGCAGCCACCGCCAGGCCAGCGGCAGGAGGACCAGCCCGATGGGGACGTTGACGAGGAAGACGCCGCGCCAGCCCTCCTCGACGCCGAAGACCTGGATGATCGCCCCGCCGAGCAGCGGGCCGACCGCGGTGGACAGCCCGACGGTGGTGCCGAACGCGGCGAAGGCCCGGCCGCGCTCGGCGCCGGTGAACAGCTGCTGGATGAGGGCGAGGACCTGCGGGTTGACGAGGCCGGCGGTGACGCCCTGCAGCAGTCGGACCACGGCCAGAGCGGTCGCGGACTGCACGAGCCCCGCGAGCGCGCTGGTGAGGACGAACCCGGCCAGCCCGACGAGGAAGACGCTGCGCCGCGACCAGACGTCCCCGACGCGGCCGGCGGGCACGAGGGCCAGGCCGAACGCCAGGGCGTAGCCGGCGACGATCCACTGCACCTCGCTGGGCCCGGCGCCCAGCGAGCCCTCGATGGAGGGCAGGGCGACGTTGACGATGGAGACGTCCAGCAGGGTCATGAACCCCACGGCCAGGCACACCCCGAGGGCGCGCCAGCGGGCGGGGTCGGGCTGCTCGCCGGCCGCGCCGGGGGCGGGCGCGGGGGTGCGCCCGCGCGCGGGTCCTGACGGACCGGTGGGGCTCATGCGTCTCCTCGCGGGGGTGGTGCGGACGGGCCGTCCAGCACACTCACCCCTGCCGCGGGCGGGGACAACTCGAGCCGGTCAGCGCCGGGCGTCGTCCTGGCGTCGGGTGCGGGAGGCGGCGAGGCCCTCCAGGACGCGGCGCGGCCAGCGGGGCCCCTCGTAGACGAAGGCGGTGTACGACTGCACGAGGGAGGCGCCGGCGTCCAGGCGCTCGGCCACGTCGGCGGCGGTCCAGACCCCGCCGACGCTGACGAGCACGAGGCGGTCGCTGGTGCGGGCGGCCAGGCGCCGCAGCACCTCCAGGGAGCGGGCGGCCAGCGGGGCGCCCGACAGGCCTCCCCCGCCGGCGGCGGCGACCTCGGCGGCGGAGCTGCGCAGGCCCTCGCGCCCGGTGGTGGTGTTGGTGGCGACGATGCCGTCGAGCCCCTCCTCCAGCGCGAGGTCGGCGACGGCGTCGACGTCGGCGTCGGACAGGTCGGGGGCGATCTTCACCAGGAGCGGGACGTGCCGGTGGGCGGCGGTGTCGGCGGCCTCGCGCACGGCGCGCAGGACGGGGCGCAGCTTCTCCACGGCCTGCAGGTCCCGCAGCCCGGGGGTGTTGGGGGAGCTGACGTTGACGACGAGGTAGTCGGCGTAGGGGGCCAGCAGCCGCGCGGACGTCGCGTAGTCGGCGGCGGCGTCCTCCTCGGCGACGACCTTGCTCTTGCCGATGTTCACGCCGACCGCGACGGGGTGGCGCGGCGGGGCGGCCCGCAGCTGGCGCAGGCGGCGGGCGACGGCCTCGGCGCCGGAGTTGTTGAAGCCCATGCGGTTGACGACGGCGCGGTCGGCGACCAGGCGGGCCATCCGCGGCTTCGGGTTGCCCGGCTGGGGCAGCGCGGTGACGGTGCCGACCTCGACGAAGCAGAAGCCCAGGTGCGACAGGGCCTCGACGGCGGCGCCGTCCTTGTCGAACCCGGCCGCCAGCCCGAGGGGGCCAGGCAGGTCCATGCCGAGGACGCGGGTGCGCAGGCGCGGGTCGTCGGCGACGAAGGCCCGGCGCAGCAGGCCGGGCACGACGGGCACGCGGGCGGCGGCGCGGATGCCGGTGAAGGCCCAGTGGTGGGCGACCTCGGGGTCGATGCGGGTCAGCACCGTCCGGTACAGCGCCTGGTAGACCACCGTGCTCGCTCCCCCGTCCCGCGGCACCGGCCCCCCGCCGGCTCCCCGCCGCCCGACCGGCCCGCGGCAGCGGGGCGTGCGGGAGCGGCGGGGTCCGAGTGTAGGCGGCCCTCACCGCCCGCGGCGGCGCGGGGCGGTGGGGGCCGCCGGTCGGTCCCGGGGGGGTGTCAGTCCTCCAGCGAGGCCGTGCGCGTCTCGCGCAGGAGGGCGAGCGCGACGAGGCTGACGACGGCGGCGCCGGTGAGGTACCAGCCGACCCAGCTGACGCCGCCGGCCTCGGCGAGCCGCACCGCGGTGTACGGGGCCAGGGAGGCACCCAGGATGCTGCCGGAGTTGAACGCCAGCGACGCGCCCGTGTACCGGACGGTGGTGGGGAACAGCTCGGGCAGGTAGGCGCCGATGGGGCCGAAGACCAGGCCCATGCAGAACAGGCCCAGGCACAGCCACAGCATGACCAGCCCGGTGCTGCCCGACCCCAGCAGCGGGCCGGTGAGCAGCCCCACGACGCCGCCGCCGGTCATGGCGACGGCGAGGACGGGACGGCGCCCGAACCGGTCGGACAGCACGCCGGACAGCGGGGTGGCCAGCGCCATGAAGACCACGGCGCCGCAGAGCATGAGCAGGAAGTCCTGCCGCTCGTAGCCGAGGCCGCTGACGCCGAAGCTCAGCGACCAGGTGGTCGTCAGGTAGAACAGCGTGTACGTCAGCAGCACCGAGAAGGCGCCGAGGACGACGACCTTCCCGCTGCGGCGGAACACCTCCGCGATGGGCGCGCGGACGGGCGCGCGCTCGGCCAGGGCCTTGGCGAAGACGGGCGTCTCGACGAGGTTGAGCCGCACGTACAGGCCGACGAGGACCAGGACGGCGCTGAGCAGGAACGGCACGCGCCAGCCCCAGCTCATGAACGCCTCGTCGCTCATGCCGACGGCCAGGCCGATGAACAGGGTGTTCGCCAGGACGAACCCGAGCGGCGCGCCGAGCTGGGGGAACGTGCCCCACAGGGCGCGCCGGTGCGGCGGGGCGTTCTCGGTGGCCAGCAGCGCGGCCCCGCCCCACTCCCCGCCCAGGCCCAGGCCCTGCCCGAAGCGCAGCAGGCACAGCAGCAGCGGGGCCAGGGCGCCGGCGCTCGCGTGGGTGGGCAGCAGCCCGATGAGGGTGGTGGAGATCCCCATGACGAGCAGAGCGGCGACGAGCGTGGTCTTGCGGCCCACGCGGTCGCCGAAGTGCCCGAAGACGACCGAGCCGACGGGCCGGGCGACGAAGGCGATGGCGAAGGTGGCCAGCGAGCTGAGCGTCTGCGCGGTCTCGTTGTCGGAGGGGAAGAACAGCGGGCCGAAGACGAGCACGGCCGCGGTGGCGTAGACGTAGAAGTCGTAGAACTCGATCGTCGTGCCGATGAGGCTGGCGGCCGCCACGCGGCGGACGGGGTTCGCCGGCGACGTGGTCGCGGCGGAGGCCTGCGGGGAGGCCGGGGTGTGGGACGGACCCATGACGGGCGGGATCCTTCGCTGGACGGGGGCTGGACGTGCGGCGGCCCGCCCGGTCGCCGGGTGCGGCGCGGGAGGTCCGTGCGGGGCCCGCCGGCGCGCGGGGTCGCCGCCTGCGACCGGTGGGCGCCGGGGAGGTTACCCGCGCGCACCAGCTGGTCCCGACCCGCGGACACCTCCGTCTCACATCGTGAGACGTGGGCGTCAGTCGCGCGGGTCGGTCACCGCCACGGTCGCGCTCTCGGCCGCGGCGCGGCGCGCGGCGTCGACGACGGCCGTCGTGGCCACCGCGTCCCACGGGTCCACGGGCACCGGCCCGCGCCCGCGCACCGCCAGGGCGAACAGCCGGTACAGCTCCGGCCAGCAGCCCGGCTCGCTGGGCACCCGCGACACCGGCCCGTCGCCCAGGCGCAACCACCCCCAGCGGTGCGGCGGTTCCACGCCCCACGCCTCCCCCTCGCCGCGGGGCGTGCGGCCGGCCAGCAGCGCGGCCTCCTGACCGTCCATCGCCGCTTCCAGCACGAACGTGCCGCGGCTGCCGGTGACGCGGAACCGCGGCCCGGGCGCGGCCTGCTTCCACGACCCGGACAGCTCGCTGGTGACACCGCTGCGGTGGCGCAGCTGCACCCGCCAGTCGTCCTCCCCGCCGCCGGGCAGGGACCGGGTCTGCGCAGCGACGGTCTCCACCGGGCCCAGCAGGTGCAGCGCCTGGTCGACGAGGTGGGCGCCGAAGTCGCGCAGGAGCCCGGCGCCCGCGGCCGGCGGGTCGCCCGCCGCCCACCGCTCGAACGAGGACTCCAGGCGCGTCACCTCCCCCAGCGCGCCCTCGTCCAGGACGCGGCGCACGGTCAGGAGGTCGGAGTCCCAGCGGCGGTTCTGGTAGGCGGTGAGCGGCACCCCCAGCTCCGCGGCCAGCTCCACCGTGCCCCGCGCCGCGGCGGTGTCGAGGGCGAACGGCTTGTCGCACACCACGGCCAGTCCCAGGCGCAGGGCCCGCTCGGTGAGGTCGGTGTGGGTGGCCGCCGGCGTGGAGACCGCCACGGCCTCCACGCCCAGCGCCGGCAGCTCCTCCAGCGCGGCGACCGTCCGCACCCCGTGCTCGGCGCGCGCGAGCTCCGCGCGCCCCGGGTCGGAGGTGACGACGGCGACCAGCTCGCAGCCCGGCGCGCCGGCGAGGACGGGGGCGTGGAAGAAGCGGCCGCCGGCGCCGTAGCCCACGACGGCGAACCGGACGGGGTCGACGGGGTCGGCGGCGGGGGCGGCGGTGCTGGTGGTCACGACGGCGACGCTAGCGAGGGGCCCGCCCCTCCCCCGGCGCCGGCCCGCCCGGCGCGCGGTCCGTCAGCTCGCAGCTCGCCGTCGACACGCCCCCGCCGAGCAACCGCGAGCGGATGAGGAACCGGACGCCGTCCGGTGCCTCGAGGGAGAACCCGGCGCCCCGACCGGGCACCAGGTCGATCGTCAGGTGGGTGTGCGACCAGAGGGCGAACTGCTCGCGCGACATCCACACCGGCACGGTGAAGCCGTCCCCGTCCGTGTCCCCGTCGGGGGCCGGCACGAGCAGGTCGCCCAGGTGCACGTCGGCGTCGGAGACGAGGAAGTCGCCGTCGGCGAAGCACATCGGCGAACTCCCGTCGCAGCACCCGCCGGACTGGTGGAACATCAGGTCCCCGTGACGCGCCCGGAGGCGGCGCAGCTGCTGCGCCGCCCCCGGGGTCACCGCCACCCGCTCGACCTCGTCCCCGGCCGGGTCCCGCGTGGTGGACGTGCTGTCGTCCGGCACCTCAGCCGCCGCGGGTCCCGGTCACGTCGAGCACGACGCGACCGTCGACGGCGCCGCGCTGCATGCGCTCCAGCACCTCGTTGACGGCCGCCAGCGGCTCCACCGACACGGTCGGCCGGACGCGCCCGCGCGCGTAGAAGTCGAGGGCCTCGACCATGTCCTGGCGAGTGCCGACGATGGACCCGCGGATGGTGAGGCCCTTGAGGACGATGTCGAAGATGGGGGCCGGGAAGTCGCCGGGCGGCAGGCCGTTGAAGACGATCGTCCCGCCGCGGCGGGTGACCCCGAGCGCCTGGCCGAACGCCGCGGGGTGCACGGCCGTGACGAGGACGCCGTGGGTGCCGCCGGTCTGGCGCTGCACGGCCTCCACCGGGTCCTCGGTCCGCGCGTTCACCGTCACCTCGGCGCCGTGGCGGCGGGCGAGGTCCAGCTTGGCGTCGTCGACGTCGACGGCCGCGACGTGCATGCCCATGGCCACCGCGTACTGCACGGCGATGTGGCCCAGGCCGCCGATCCCGGAGATCGTCACCCACTGCCCGGGCTTCGTCTCCGTCATCTTCAGGCCCTTGTAGACCGTCACGCCGGCGCACAGCACGGGCGCCACTTCCACGGGGTCGGCGCCCTCGGGGATGCGGGCGGCGAACTTCGCGTCGACGAGCATGTACTCGGCGAAGCTGCCGTTCACCGAGTACCCGCCGTTGGACTGCGACTCGCACAGGGTCTCCCACCCGGTGCCGCAGTACGTGCAGGTGCCGCAGGCCGACCACAGCCAGGCGTTGCCCACCCGGTCACCGACCTGCAGGTCCGTGACGCCCTCGCCGAGGGCGGCCACGGTGCCGAAACCCTCGTGGCCGGGGACGAACGGCGGGCTCGGCTTGACCGGCCAGTCGCCGTGGGCGGCGTGCAGGTCGGTGTGGCACACACCGGTCGTCTCGACGCGGACGAGCGCCTGACCGGGCCCGGGCTGCGGCGTCTCCACCTCCTGCAGCGACAGCGGTGCGCCGAACGCCGTGACGACGGCGGCCCGCATCGTGGCGGGGACCGCGGCGGGTGCGGCGGACGCAGCGGGACGACTCGTGGTGGGTGCGGACTCGGTTCCTCCACTGCGCCTCCACCTCGCGGGGCGGCGTCTGGTGCGACGCTTCGTGCGGGCCGCGCTGAGGGGTGCGACAGGGCGGTAGGTCCCGCCCCGCGGGGCGGGACCTCCGGGACCCGTCAGAAGAAACCGAGCTTGGAGGTGGCGTAGCTGACGAGGAGGTTCTTCGTCTGCTGGTAGTGGTCGAGCATCATGCGGTGGTTCTCGCGGCCGATGCCCGAGCTCTTGTAGCCGCCGAAGGCCGCGTGCGCGGGGTAGGCGTGGTAGTTGTTCGTCCACACCCGCCCGGCCTGGATGCCGCGGCCCATCCGGTAGGCCAGGTGGATGTCGCGCGACCACACGCCGGCGCCGAGGCCGTAGAGGGTGTCGTTGGCGATCTTCAGGGCGTCGTCCGGGCCGTCGAAGCGGGTGACCGAGACGACGGGGCCGAAGATCTCCTCCTGGAAGATCCGCATCGAGTTGTCGCCCTCGAAGATGGTGGGGTCCACGTAGTACCCGCCGGACAGGTCCCCGCCGAGGTCGGCCCGGCCGCCGCCGGTGACGAGCTTGGCGCCCTCCTGCCGGCCGATGTCGATGTAGGAGAGGATCTTCTCCAGCTGGTCGTTGCTCGCCTGCGCGCCGATCATCGTGGCGGTGTCCAGCGGGTTCCCCTGCTTCACGGCCCGCGTGCGCTCGGTGGCGTCGGCGAGGAACTCGTCGTAGATCGTCGACTGGATCAGCGCCCGCGAGGGGCACGTGCACACCTCGCCCTGGTTGAGGGCGAACATGGTGAAACCCTCGAGGGCCTTGTCGTAGAACTCGTCGCGGGAGCGGGCGACGTCCTCGAAGAAGATGTTCGGGCTCTTGCCGCCCAGCTCCAGCGTGACCGGGACGAGGTTCTGGCTGGCGTACTGCATGATGAGCCGGCCGGTGGTCGTCTCGCCGGTGAAGGCGATCTTGCGGATCCGGTTCGAGCTGGCCAGCGGCTTGCCCGCCTCGGCGCCGAACCCGTTGACGACGTTCACCACGCCCGGCGGCAGCAGGTCGCCGACCAGGTCCATCAGCAGCATGATCGAGGCCGGCGTCTGCTCGGCCGGCTTGAGCACGACGGCGTTGCCGGCCGCGAGCGCGGGCGCCAGCTTCCACACCGCCATCAGCAGCGGGAAGTTCCACGGGATGATCTGCCCCACGACGCCGAGGGGTTCGTGGAAGTGGTAGGCGACCGTGTCGTCGTCGATCTGCGAGATGCCGCCCTCCTGGGCGCGCACGACGCCGGCGAAGTAGCGCAGGTGGTCCACGACCAGGGGCAGGTCGGCGGCCAGGCACTCGCGCACCGGCTTGCCGTTGTCCCACGTCTCGGCCACGGCCAGCTCCTCGAGGTTCTGCTCGATCCGGTCCGCGATGCGGTTCAGGACCAGCGCCCGCTCGGCGACGGACGTGCGGCCCCACGCCGGCGCGGCGGCGTGCGCGGCGTCCAGGGCGCGCTCGACGTCGGCGGCCGTGCCGCGGGCGACCTCGGTGAACACCTGCCCGGTGACCGGGCTGGGGTTCTCGAAGTACTCCCCCGAGGCGGGGGGTACGCGCTCGCCGCCGATCCAGTGGTCGTAGCGGCTCTCGTAGCGCACGAGGCTGCCGTCGCGCCCCGGGGCTTCGTACACGGTCATGGTGGGGACCTCCGCGGTGAGGACGACGCGACTGCGGTGTCGCGCGGTCCCGCGACCGTAGGCGCGCCCGCGTTGCGCCCGCGTTGCACCCGCGCCGGGGCGCGCGGCTCTCGGGCCCTCAGGCCACGCCGGTGCGCACCGCGCGGGCCAGCGCCTCCCCGCGCGCGGGGTCCCCCGGCGCCAGCCGGCGCAGCAGCTCGGCGGCCACCCGCGGGTCGTCGCGGCCGCAGGAGGTGCGCGAGAAGGCCAGCAGCGCCGCGTCGTCCTCCCCCTCCAGCACCGCGGTGCGCAGCGACACCTCCAGCTCGGCGCGCAGCTCGCGCACGGCCGGCGCCTCCGAGGACGGCAGCAGCGGGCCGCCCCACGCGGCCACGGCGTCGCCGGGGCGGCCGGCGCGCAGGGCCGCCCGGACCTCCAGCGCGTCGCACGACAGCTCACCCGTCACCCGGTAGGGCGCCGCCGACAGCCCGACGGCCCCGCCGGTGCGCCGCTCCAGCGCGGTGCGCACCCGGTGCACCTCCGCGCGCGCCGACACCGGCGCCAGGTCCCGCTCGTCCAGGGCGGCGGCCAGGGCCGCGGCGCTGCGCCCCACGTCGGGGTCGGTGAGCAGGAGCAGCAGCACCTCGCTGCGGCGCAGCCCCAGCGGGTGGGCCCGGCCGTCGACCACGAGCTCGCCGTCGCCGCCCAGCACCCGCAACCGGGCCACCGGGTGGCGCTCCGGGGCAGCTCCGGCGACGCCGCCGGTCCAGCGGGCGCGCAGGTCGGCCACGCGCAGCTCGCCCTCCAGGGCCTCGGCGGCCGCGCGCACGAAGGTCAGGGCGCGCTCGCGGCCCAGGTCGTCGCCACCGGTCAGGTCCACCGCGCCGAGCACCTCACCCGTGGCGGGGTCGCGCACCGGGGCCGCCGAACAGCTCCAGCGGGACACCGCCGTGGCGAAGTGCTCGCCCGAGCGCACCCGCACCGGCCGGCCCAGCGCGAGCGCGGTGCCCGGGGCGTTCAGCCCCGCCACGTCCTCGCTCCAGCGGGCGCCCGCCACGAAGCTCATGTCCTCCGCGCGCCGCCGCAGTCCGGCGTCCCCCTCGACCCACAGCAGGGTGCCGTCGGCGTCGCTGACGGCCATCAGCACCGGCACGCCCAGCGGCTCCTCCAGCAGGAGCCGGCGCGCCGTGGGCAGCACGGGGGCCAGCCGGTGCCGGCGGCGGCGCTCCTCGAGGTCGCCACCGCGCAGGGCCAGCGGGGCCAGGACGCGGTCGGGGTCCAGCCCGGTGCCGCGGCTGCGGCGCCAGGAGGTGTCGACGAGGGCGCGCGCCCCCGGCAGCGGGTCCCCGGCCGCGCAGCGCGAGAGCCAGTCCTCGCGCGCGGCCAGCAGCTCCGCGGACGTCCCCGCGCCCGTCGTCCGCACGCCCGGTGCCACCGCCTCCCCGTCCGGCCGGGGGGTCGTCCTCGACCCGCCCGGGGCCCGCAGGACCCCTCCCCGGGACGGTAAGCGGCGCCTGTCGGCGGCCACAAGCGGTTCGCCCGGACGGCGGGCCCGGGACCGCCGCGGCCCGGCGGGGTGCGACGATCGCGCAGCGCCCGCCGCCCGGGCGCGCCGACCCAGCCACCGGAGGAAGAGGCACCGATGACGGACGGCCCGCGGCCGCTGAACCTGCGCGAGCTCGCCGGCACGGTGCGCGCACCCGCCAAGCCGAGCGGCCCGCGCCGCGTGGACGCCCCCCTGCTGGCCCCCGCGGTGCTGGAGGACCTGGCGCGCTGGCTGGCCTCGGCGCAGGAGCGGGACGTGCCCGCGCCGCTGCGCCGGCCCCGGCTCGTCGTGCTGGCCGGTGACCACGGCGTGGCGGCCGCGGGCGTGTCGCGGCTGGCGCCGGGCGACACGGCGCGGGCCGTGCGCGACCTGCTGGCCGGGCGGGGCCCGACGGCGGCGCTCGCCGCGGAGGTCGGGGTGGGGGTCGCCGTCCACGCCCTCGGCGTCGACTGGGACGCCGGGGACGCTCCCGCCGCGGACGCCGACGCCCAGGACGGGGAGGCCGGGCGGGTGCCGGGCGTGCCGGAGCCGGTGACCCGGCACGCCGTGCGGGCGGGCTCCGGCGACGTGCGCCGCGAGGACGCCATGACGGCGGAGCAGACCGAGGCCGCGCTGCGCACCGGCGCCGGGATCGCCGACACCGAGGTCGACGAGGGCGCCGACCTGCTGGTGCTCGGCGACCTGGGTGTCGGCGCGACCACGGTGGCCGCCGCGCTGGTCGCCGCGTGCCTGCGCAAGAACGCCGTCGACGTGGTCGGCCGCGGCAGCGGCGTCGACGACGACGCCTGGATGCGCAAGACCGCGGCCGTGCGCGACGCCACCCGCCGCGCCCGCAAGCTGGCCACCCGGCCCGTGGCGCTGCTGCAGGCGGTCGGCAGCCCCGACGTGGCCGCGGCCGTCGGGTTCCTGCTGCGCGCCAGCGCGCGGCGCACGCCCGTGCTCCTGGACGGCGCGGTGTCGCTGGCGGCCGCGCTGGTGGCCTCCCGCGGCGTGCCGGGCGCGGAGGGTTGGTGGCGGGTCGGGGCGCGGACGGCGGAGCCCGCGCAGGCGCTGGCCGCCGAACGCCTCAAGCTGACCCCCCTGCTCGACCTCGGCGCCGGGCGCGGCGGCGGCACCGGCGCGCTGGCGGCCGTGCCGCTGCTGCGGGCGGCGCAGGTCCTGGCCGCGGCCGACGCGGCCGCGGCGCCCCCGGCGCTCGCGGCGGCGGCCGGGCCGGACGGCGGGACCGGCGCCGCGGAGCCGCAGCCCGAGGAGCCGCAGCCCGAGGAGCCGCAGCCCGAGGAGCCGCAGCCCGAGGAGCCCGCGCCGGGTGCCGGGACCGCTCCCGCTCCCTGAGCCGGGACGCGCGCCCGGCGAGCTCGGGGCACCGCCTCGGTAGGGTGCAGCGGGTGGTCACGCTGAACCTGTCCGGCAAGTCCGCCAAGAGCGTCGCGGCCGACGCGCTCGTGCTCGGCGTCGTCGCCGGCGCCGGTGCGGGCGCCGCCCCCCGGCTCACCGGGGTCGACGACCTCCCCCGCGCCGCGCGCACCGCGCTGACCGACGCCCTGGCGGCGCTCGGCGCGCGCGGGCGGGCCGAGGAGGTGCACCTGGTCCCCGGCGTGGCGGGCCTGGCGACCCCGCTCGTCGCGCTGGTGGGCCTGGGCGAGGAGACGTCCCCGGCCGGCGGCCCCACCGGCCCCGCCGCGCAGGAGGTGCTGCGCCGCTCGGTCGGCGCCGCCGTGCGCGCGCTGGCCGGCCGCCGCCGCGTCGCGGTGGCACTGCCGGCCCCCGACGCCGCGGCCGTGGCCGCCGTCGCGGAGGGTGCCGCCCTGGGCGCCTACGCCTACACCCGCTACAAGACGGCCGACCCCGCCCACCTGGCCGGGCGCGCACCCGTCGAGGAGGTCTGGCTCCTCGTCGGCAAGCCGCGCGACAAGGCCTCCCGCGCGGCGCTCGAGCGCGCCGCGGTGCTGGGCGAGGCCGTGGCCCTCACGCGCGACCTCGTCAACACCCCGCCGGCCGACCTCGCCCCCGAGGACGTCGCGCAGGCCGCCCGGCGCGTCGTCGACGGGACCTCGCTGAGCCTGCGGGTCCTGGAGGAGGACGAGCTGGTCGCCGGCGGGTACGGCGGGATCCTCGGCGTCGGGCAGGGCTCCAGCCGCCCGCCGCGGCTCGTGGTCGTCGAACACTCCCCCCGGGGCGCGAAGGCGCACCTGGCCCTCGTCGGCAAGGGCATCACCTTCGACTCCGGCGGCCTGTCGCTGAAGCCGGCGGGCTCGATGGAGACCATGAAGAGCGACATGACGGGTGCGGCGACCGTCCTGGCGGCCGTGGCGGCCGCGGCCCGCCTGGGGCTGCCGGTGAAGGTGACCGCGTGGCTGGCCCTGGCGGAGAACATGCCCTCGGGCACGGCCATCCGCCCCTCGGACGTGCTGACGATCCGCGGCGGCAAGACGGTGGAGGTGCTCAACACCGACGCCGAGGGCCGCCTCGTGCTGGCCGACGCCCTCGTCGCGGCCGGCGAGGAGCAGCCGGACCGCGTCGTCGACGTCGCCACCCTGACCGGCGCGCAGGTCGTCGCGCTCGGCAACCGCGTCTCGGCCGTGATGGGCAACGACGACGCCTTCCGGGCGGACGTGCTGGCGGCCGCCGAGCGCGCCGGCGAGCAGGTGTGGCCGATGCCGCTGCCGGACGAGCTGCGGGCGGGCCTGGACTCCCCGGTGGCCGACATCGCCAACATCGGCGACCGCGCCGGCGGGATGCTCGTGGCGGGGGTCTTCCTGCGCGAGTTCATCGGCACCGACGCGGTGGGCCGGCCGCTGCCGTGGGCGCACCTGGACATCGCCGGACCGTCGTTCCTGACGGGCGAGCCGCACGGGTACACGCCGCGCGGTGGCACGGGCGTGGCCGTGCGCACCCTGGTGGCGCTGGCGGAGGACCTGGCCGCGGGCTGAGGCGGACCGCCGACGGAGCGGGACCGGGACGCGCCGCACCACTCCAGCGCGCTCCCGGAACCGTTCGCGACCGCGCCGCGCGGAGCACCACCTCGACAACCGTGCACCTAGAGCTACACCCGCTATGCTCACGGTGACGGCCATCGGGGGACGTCACCCTGCTCCGGCCCGCACCGGCGGGTCACCGCACACGCTTCGGAGGCTCCGCATGTCGCACCTGACCACCATCGCCCGCCGCGCTGCCGTCGCCGCGGCCGCGACGGCTCTCACCGCGGGCGTCGTCGTCGCCGGTGCCGGCACCGCCTCGGCCGAGCCCCTGGCGGCCAAGTCCGTGGCGGTCGCCGCGTCCGAGGCCCGCAAGGAGGTCGTCGTCGACGCCCGCAAGGAGGCGCGCAAGGAGTCGGTCGTCCTGGCGCGCAAGGAGGCCCGCAAGGAGGCCGTGGTCACCGCCCGCAAGGAGGCGCGCAAGGAGTCGGTCGTCCTGGCGCGCAAGGAGGCTCGCAAGGAGGCCGTGGTCACCGCCCGCAAGGAGGCCCGCAAGGAGACCGTCGTCCTCGCGCGCAAGGAGGCCCGCAAGGAGACCGTCGTCCTCGCGCGCAAGGAGGCCCGCAAGGAGGCCGTGGTCACCGGCCGCAAGGAGGCCCGCAAGGAGTTCACGACCACCGAGAAGGAGCGCTGAGCCGGGCAGGAGCCCGCACGTCCCCTCGCCACGGCGGCGGTACCCGCGAGGTACCGCCGCCGTCGCGCGTCCGGGCCCGGCGGCGCCCGGGCGACGGGGTCCACGGCCGGCGCTGACCCGGCGCGGACCCGGCGCGCGCGCCCCCTCGCGCTGCGCACGGGGCGTGGTGGAAGAATCGCGCCGGACCAGTCGCAGGAGCCCGAACCTCAGGAGAGTCCCGTGGCAGCAGCCGCCGGCCAGGAGTACGACGTCGTCATCCTCGGGGGAGGCAGCGGGGGCTACGCCGCAGCGCTGCGCGCCGCCGAGCTGGGCCTCTCGGTGGCCCTCGTGGAGAAGGACCTGCTGGGGGGCACCTGCCTGCACCGCGGCTGCATCCCCACCAAGGCCCTCCTGCACGCCGCGGAGGTCGCCGACTCCACCCGCGACTCCGAGACCTACGGGGTGCGCGCGTCCCTCGAGGGCATCGACATGGCCGGCGTCAACAAGTACAAGGACGGCATCGTCTCCCGCCTGCACAAGGGCCTGCAGGGGCTGGTGAAGTCCCGCAAGGTCGAGCTGGTCGCCGGCGAGGGCCGCCTGGTCGCCAAGGACACCGTCGAGGTGGACGGCACCCGCTACACCGGCAAGCACGTCGTGCTCGCCTCCGGCTCCTACTCGCGCTCCCTGCCCGGCCTGGAGGTCGGCGGCCGGGTCATCACCAGCGAGCAGGCGATCAACCTCGACCACGTGCCCGACCGCGTCGTCGTCCTCGGCGGCGGCGTCATCGGCGTGGAGTTCGCCAGCGTGTGGCGCTCCTTCGGCGCCGAGGTGACCATCGTCGAGGCGCTTCCGCACCTGGTCCCCCTCGAGGACGAGGCCTCCAGCAAGGCGCTGGAGCGCGCGTTCCGCAAGCGCGGCATCAAGTTCTCCCTCGGCGTGCGGTTCAAGGGCGTGGAGCAGACGGACTCCGGCGTCACCGTGGCGCTGGAGGACGGCAAGACCTTCGAGGCGGACCTCCTGCTCGTCGCCGT
The DNA here is from genome assembly GCF_050871905.1 of Kineococcus haloalkalitolerans. Taxonomy (NCBI): domain Bacteria; kingdom Bacillati; phylum Actinomycetota; class Actinomycetes; order Kineosporiales; family Kineosporiaceae; genus Kineococcus; species Kineococcus haloalkalitolerans. The sequence continues at coordinate 34,525 of NZ_JBJLSH010000014.1, read as the reverse complement.
CGGCCGCGGCCCCAACACCGCGGGCCTGGGCTACGAGGAGCAGGGCATCACCATGGACCGCGGCTTCGTCCTCACCGACGAGCGCCTGCGCACCAACGTCGAGGGCGTCTACGCGGTCGGCGACATCGTCCCGGGCCTGCAGCTGGCCCACCGCGGGTTCCAGCAGGGCATCTTCGTCGCCGAGGAGATCGCCGGCCTCGCGCCCGCCCCGATCGACGAGAACGGCATCCCGAAGGTCACCTACTGCGACCCCGAGGTCGCCTCCGTCGGGCTCACCGAGGCCAAGGCGCGCGAGAAGTACGGCGACGTCGACGTCGTGGAGTACAACCTCGGCGGCAACGGCAAGAGCCAGATCCTCGGCACCACGGGCTTCGTGAAGCTCGTGCGCCAGAAGGACGGCCCGGTCGTCGGCGTGCACATGGTCGGCACCCGCATGGGCGAGCAGGTGGGCGAGGCGCAGCTGATCGTCAACTGGGAGGCCTTCCCCGAGGAGGTCGCGGCGCTCGTGCACGCCCACCCGACCCAGAACGAGGCGCTCGGCGAGGCCCACCTCGCGCTCGCCGGCAAGCCCCTGCACACGCACGCCTGACCCGCCCGAGACCCCTCGGCGTCCTCCGGGCGCCGCGTCACCCGTCCGTGAGGAGAACCACTCAGATGTCGAACCCGGTGCAGATGCCAGCGCTCGGCGAGAGCGTGACCGAGGGCACCGTCACCCGGTGGCTGAAGTCGGTCGGCGACACCGTCGAGGTCGACGAGCCGCTGCTGGAGGTGTCCACCGACAAGGTCGACACCGAGATCCCCTCCCCCGTCGCCGGCACCCTGCTGGAGATCCTCGTCGAGGAGGACGAGACGGTCGAGGTGGGCGCCGACCTGGCCCGCATCGGCGACGCCTCCGAGCAGGGCGGCTCCGGCGGCCAGGACGCCCCCCAGCAGGAGGCGCCGCAGCAGCAGGCGCCCCAGCAGCAGGAGAGCGCGGAGCCGCCGTCGGAGCAGGACGCGCAGCAGGCGCCCGAGCAGGAGCAGGAGCCCTCGCCCGAGCAGCCGCCGGCCGCGGCGGCCGCGCCGTCCGGCGGTGGCGGCGGCGGTCAGGCCGTCCAGATGCCGGCGCTCGGCGAGAGCGTGACCGAGGGCACCGTCACCCGGTGGCTGAAGTCGGTCGGCGACACCGTCGAGGTCGACGAGCCGCTGCTGGAGGTGTCCACCGACAAGGTCGACACCGAGATCCCCTCCCCCGTCGCCGGCACCCTGCTGGAGATCCTCGTCGAGGAGGACGAGACGGTCGAGGTGGGCGCCGACCTGGCCCGCATCGGCGACGCCTCCGAGCAGGGCGGCTCCGGCGGCCAGGACGCCCCCCAGCAGGAGGCGCCGCAGCAGCAGGCGCCCCAGCAGCAGGAGAGCGCGCCCGAGCCGCCGGCCGAGGAGAACCTGGCCGACGAGGTCGCCGAGCGCGACCAGGCCCGTGAGCAGGCCGAGCGCGCCAACCAGCCCTCGACCCAGCCGCAGGAGGCCGCGCAGAGCGCGAAGGCCCCCGAGCCGGCGCGCGAGGCCCCCGCGCCGCGCCGCGAGGAGCAGCCGCAGCCCACCGGCGGCAGCACCTACGTCACGCCGCTGGTGCGCAAGATGGCCAAGGACCTGGGCGTCGACCTGTCCTCGGTGACGGGCACCGGGGTGGGCGGGCGCATCCGCAAGCAGGACGTGCAGGGCGCCGCCGACGAGGCGAAGGCCGCGGCGGAGAGGGCGGCCGCCGAGAAGGCGCAGCCGGCGTCCTCGGGCGGGGCGGCGAAGCCCGCCGGCGGCCCGTCGCAGGAGAAGCCGGTCGAGGTGTCCGCCAAGCGCGGCACCACCGAGAAGATGTCGCGTCTGCGCAAGATCATCGCCCAGCGCATGGTCGAGTCGCTGCAGACGTCGGCGCAGCTGACCACCGTCATCGAGGTCGACGTGACCCGCGTGGCGCGGCTGCGGGCCCGCGCCAAGGACCGGTTCCTGGCGAACGAGGGCGCGAAGCTGACCTTCCTGCCCTTCTTCATCAAGGCGACGGTCGAGGCGCTCAAGCAGCACCCCAGCCTCAACGCCAGCGTCGACGGCGACTCGATCGTCTACCACGCCAGCGAGAACGTCTCGATGGCCGTCGACACCCCCAAGGGCCTCATCACGCCCGTCATCAAGGACGCCGGCGACCTCAACCTGGGCGGCCTGGCCCGCAAGGTGGGCGACTTGGCCGCCCGCACCCGCAGCAACAAGATCACCCCGGACGACCTGGCCGGCGGCACCTTCACGATCACCAACACCGGCAGCATCGGCGCCCTGTTCGACACGCCGATCATCAACCAGCCGCAGGTGGCGATCCTCGGCACGGGCGCGCTCGTCAAGCGGCCCGTCGTGGTGCCGGACGCCGACGGCCAGGACACCATCGCGATCCGCTCGATGATGTACCTGGCTCTGTCGTACGACCACCGCATCGTCGACGGCGCGGACGCCGCCCGCTTCCTGCAGACGGTCAAGAAGCGCATCGAGGAGGGGGCCTTCGAGGGCGACCTCGGCCTCTGAGCCCGTCACCGCGCCACCCCACCACCGGGAGGTCCCGTGCACGTCGTCGTCAGCGGAGCCAGCGGCCTCATCGGCCGGCACCTCGTCGCGCACCTGCGCGCGCGGGGGGACCGCGTCACCGTCCTGGTCCGCCGGCCCGTCCGCGGGCCCGACGAGGTGCGCTGGGACCCCGACGCGGACCGGCTGGACCCCGCCGCGCTGCGCGGGGTGGACGCGGCGGTCAACCTCTCCGGCGCGGGCATCGGCGACAAGCGGCTGACCCCCGCCTACCGCGAGGTGGTGCGCTCCTCGCGGCTGCGCTCGACGAGCACCCTCGTGCGGGCCCTGCTGGCGCAGGACGAGCGTCCCGCCGCGCTGCTCAACGCCTCCGCGATCGGCTGGTACGGCGAGGGCGGCGAGCGGGTGCTGACCGAGGACGCGCCGCGCGGGGACGACTTCCTCGCCCACCTGTGCGAGGAGTGGGAGGCCGCGGCCGCACCGGCCGCCGAGCAGGGCGTGCGCACCGCGCTGCTGCGCACCGGGCTGCTCGCCAGCCCGGAGGGCGGCTCCTTCGGCCGCATGATGACGCTGTTCCGCCTCGGCCTGGGCGGGCGGCTGGGCAGCGGCCGGCAGTGGTGGAGCGTCGTGTCGATGCCCGACCTGCTCGACGCGGTGACGTTCGTCCTCGACGGCGACCTGTCCGGTCCCGTCAACCTCGTGTGCCCCACGCCGGCGCGCAACGTCGTCGTGACGCGGGCGCTGGGCCGGGCGCTGGGGCGCCCGACGCTGCTCGCGGTGCCCGCACCGGCGCTGAAGCTGGCGCTGGGCCCCCTGGCCGAGCAGGTCCTGGGCAGCCAGCGCGTGGTGCCGCAGCGCCTGCTCGACGCCGGGTTCCGCTTCCGCCACCCCGACGCCGACGCCGTCGCGGACTGGCTCGCGAGCGCCTGACGACGCCCGCCGCGCCCAGCGCGGCCACCGCGCCCGTCAGCCGACGGCGCTGACGCGCCACTGACCGTCGACGCGCACCAGGACCAGCCGCGACGCCCGCGGCTCGGAGGCGCGCACGGCCGTCAGCGACCCGTCGGCCGACTGGACCTCGTGGGCGCCGGTGACGACGGTGGCCAGGACGACGGCCCGGTCGGCGCCCGCCTCCTCCACCACGACGTCGCGCACGTCGAAGGCCAGACCCGACCAGCGGGCTCCCCGGGCGCGGACGTCCTCCAGGAGCCGCACGTCCTCCAGCAGGGCCGGGGAACCGCCGGCGTCGACGCCCGTGAGCGCCTCGGTGTCCAGGGTGCGCAGGGCGTCGGCGCGGCGGGCGGCGAGCTCGCGCACGACCGCGACGAGGTCGTCGCCGGCGAGGACCCCGGCCCCCACCTGGCCCGTGCCGCCCACCTCGTCACCAGCGCCGGTGTCGGGGCCGGTGTCGGGGGACGGCGCGGGGACGGCGGGCGCGCCCGGGACGGCGGCGGGGTCGCCCACCGGCTCGACCGCGGCGGCGGGCCGCGCCGGCCCGGCCGCCGCCGGGGCGAGCGCCGCGACCTCCGGGTCGTCGCGGCCCCCGGCCGCCGCGGCGACGGCCCCCACCAGCAGCGCCGCCACCGCACCGGCGCCCACGAGAGCGGGCCAGCGGCGGGACCGCGGGGCGCGGGCCGGCGCACCGCGCCGCGCCCGGCCGCGGGCGTCGGCGGGGGACGACGCCGCGCGGCTCCGCGGCTGCGCCACCGCTCCGTCCGCGCGGGCGCGCGGTCCGGCCGCGGGGTGCTGCGCGGCCGCGGGCGGTGCCAGGTCGCGGGTCACCGCGGCCGCGAGGGCGGCGGGCACGGGGGTCAGCGTCGGCGCGAGCAGCTCCCCCGCGGGCGGTGCCGCGGGGCCGGCCCCGGCACCGGTGGCGCTGCCGGGGGTGCTGGTGGTGGCCGGCGGGGAAGCGACGGACGCGCGCGGCGCGGGCGGCCGCTGCGGCAGCCGCACGGGCCGTGGCCGGGCGCAGGTCAGGACGGCCTCCGCGAGCTCCCCGGCGGTCGGGCGGCGCGCGGGGCGGCGGTGCAGCCCGTCGCGCAGCGCCTCCAGGACCTCCTGCGAGGTGCCCGGGGGCAGGTCGGCGCCCGCGCGGCGCACGGCCGCGCGCGAGGCGCCCGTCTCCGGCGGCGGCGCCCCGGTCAGCGCGCACCAGGCCACCGCGGCGAGCCCGTAGACGTCCGCGGCGGCACCGGGCGCCTCGGCCGCGGAGGGGTCGGCGTAGCCGGGGGTGCCCAGCAGGCGTCCGGGCCGGTGGCCGAGGGCACGGGCCACGCCGAGGTCGGCCAGCAGCGGCTCACCGCGCGCGTCGAGGAGCACGTTGCCCGGGGAGAGGTCGCCGTGGACCACGCCGGCGGCGTGCAGGTCGTCGAGGGCGGGTCCCAGGACGGACACCAGCCCGGCCACCTCCCCCGCGCCGAGGCGGCGCCGGGCGGCCAGGACACCGGCCAGGCCGCCACCGGCGGCGAGGTCGAGCACCAGCACCGGGTGGCCCTCGCCGTCGCGGGAGATGTCGTGGACGGCCACGAGGCGCGGGTGGCGCACCCGCCGCAGCAGGGCCAGCTCGCGCAGCGGCTCGGCACCGGCCGCGGACGCCGGCTGCAGGACCTTCAGGGCGCGCGGCACGCCGTCGGGACCGGTGCCGGACCACACCGCGCTGGTCGCGCCGGCGCCGATGAGCTCGCCCACGGCGTAGCCGTCGACGACGGGCGCTCGCACGGCGAGCTCGTCGGCCAGGCGCGCCAGCGCCGCGCGGCGCGCGCCACGGGCCAGCACCACCTCCGGCAGCTCGCCGGCGCCCGGCTCGCCACCGCCCGGCCCGTCACCGCCCGCCGCGCCGGGCGCGGCGGTGTGCCGCCCCGTCCCGGCGCCCGGCTCCCCGCGTCCCGCCCCGTCCTCGCGCACGACGCCACTGAAGCGCACGTCCGCGACCTCCCCGGGACGTCGTCCACAGGTCGGCCGGCCGGGCGCGGACCACGAGGACGGCACGGACCGGAGCGCCGCCGTGACCGCTGGGGCGGGCGGACGCGCGGGGTGACCGGGACCACCCGTCCCGCCCAGCGCGGGCACCGCCCGCGCGCGAGCGGCTGCGCGGCGTCCGCGGGAGCCTCCCGATACGCTCAGCGGGTGATCCCGAGCGCCGCCGGCCCGTTGCCCTCGTCCGCCGACGTCGTCGTCGTGGGAGCCGGCCTGGCCGGTCTCGCCTGCGCGCGGCACCTGGCCGCCGCGGGGGTGGACGTCGTCGTCGTCGAGGCCCAGGACGGTGTCGGCGGCCGGGTGCGCTCGGAGGTCGTGGACGGCGTCCGGGTCGACCGCGGCTTCCAGCTGCTCAACCCCGCCTACCCCGAGGTCCAGGCCCTCCTGGACGTCGACGCGCTGGACCTGCGGCCGTTCGACGCCGGTGTCGCGGTGCACCGCCACGGCCGCGTCCACGCCGTGCGCGACCCCCGCCGCCACCTGACGGGTGCGCTGCAGGCGCTGCGCTTCCCGCTGGGCACGGCGCGGGAGAAGGCGGCGCTCGTGCGCTGGCTGGCGGCGGCGACCTCCCCGGGGGACCTCAAGCGCCGCGACTCCGGCTGGGCCGAGGGGCTGGACGCCCTGGAGGTGCACGGGGACCTGCGCTGGTCGGTCGTCGAGCCGTTCCTGGCCGGCGTCCTGGGCGAGGTGGACGGCACCACGTCGCGCCGCTTCGTGGACCTGCTGGTGCGCACCTTCCTGCGCGGCACGCCGGGCCTGCCCGCGGGTGGGGTGCAGGCCGTGCCCGACCAGCTCGCCGCGGGCCTGCCGGCCGGCAGCCTGGTGCTGGGCACCGAGGTCGAGCACGTCGGCTTCGGCCCCCGCTCGCTGATGGTGGAGACGGTCGCCGGGGCGGTGACGGTCCGCTCGGTGGTCGTGGCCACCGAGGGCGCGGCCGCGGCCCACCTCGCGCCCGGTGCGCCGGAGGTCGCCTCGCACGCGCTGACGACGTTCTGGTTCACGACCGGCTCCTCCCCCGCCCCGGGCGACCGCGACCGCCTGCTGCACCTGGACGGCGACCGCAGCGGCCCCGTGGTCAACACCGCGGTCGTCTCCGCGGTCGCGCCCTCGTACGTGCTCGAGCCCGCCGACGGCCGCCGCGCCCTCGTGTCGGCGCTCGTGCACGGCGCCGACGGCGGCGCTGAGGAGGAGGCCGCGGTGCGCGCGCAGCTGGCCCGGGTCTACGGCACCAGCACCCGCTCCTGGACGCTGGTGGCCCGGCACGTCGTCCCGCACGCGCTGCCGCAGCTGCCGGCGCCGTTCGACGGCCCGAAGCCGGTGGAGCTCGGCGAGGGCGTCTACCTGGCGGGCGACCACCGGGAGAACCCCTCGCAGCAGGGGGCGCTGGTCTCCGGCCGCCGGGCCGCCGACGCGGTGCTCGACGGCCTGGGGCTGGGCCGCCGCCGTGCCGGCTGAGCGGCCGACGGTCGTCGCGACCTCGGGCGGCTTCCGCCGCGCCGAGCGCGGCGGCCTGGACCTCGCCGGTCTCGTGCACCACGCGGTCGACCGCGCGCGGGTGCCCGCCGGCCGCCGCCCGCGGCTGTGCTGGGTGGGCACCGCCGGCGGCGACCAGCGCGCCCGCAGCGCCGACGTCCACGACGCCGGCGCGCGCGCCGGGGTGGACGTGTCGGTCCTGGACCTCTTCCCCATGCCGTCGGTGGACGACGTGCGCGCGCACCTGCTGGCGCAGGACGTCGTGTGGGTGGGCGGCGGCTCGGTGGTGAACCTGCTGGCGGTGTGGCGCGCGCACGGGCTGGAGGAGCCGCTGCGCGAGGCGTGGCGGGCGGGTGTCGTCCTCGGCGGGGTGAGCGCCGGCTCGATCTGCTGGTACGCCGGCGGCACGACGGACTCCTTCGGGCCGGAGCTGCGCGCGGTCACCGACGGCCTGGGCCTCCTGCCGTACGGCAACGGCGTCCACTACGACAGCGAGGAGCGCCGCCGGCCGCTGGTGCACGCCCTGGTCGGCGACGGCACGCTCGGCGAGACGCACTGCACCGACGACGGCGTCGGCCTGGTGTACGAGGGCACGGAGCTGGTGGAGGCGGTCGCCGAGGTCCCCGGCCGCGGCGCGTACGTGGTGCGCCGCGAGGCCGGCGGGGTGGTGGAGACGCGCCTGGAGCCGCGGCTGCTGCCCGGCGACGGGACGTGGCGGCGGGCGTAGGCTCCCCGTCGTGAGCAGTCCGGTCGTCAGCGGTCCGGCCACCGGCGCGGGCGGCGACCCCGGCCCGGAGCCGCACGGGGCGCCGCGGGTCCTGCGGGTCCGGCTGGGCGAGGACCTCGTCGAGTACGGCGAGGCGTGGGAGCTGCAGCGGCGCCTGCACGCCGAGGTCGTCGCCGGCGAGCGCCCCGACACGCTGCTGCTGCTGGAGCACCGGCCCGTCTACACCGCCGGCCGGCGGACGAACTCCTGGGAGCGGCCCGTCGACGGCACGCCCGTCGTCGACGTCGACCGCGGCGGGCGGATCACCTGGCACGGGCCGGGCCAGCTCGTCGGGTACCCGCTGGTGCGCCTGGCGCACGGCCTGGACGTCGTGGCCTACGTGCGCCGGGTGGAGCAGCTGCTGATCGACGCGGCCGCGCGCTTCGGCGTGCGCGGGCACCGGGTGGAGGACCGCACGGGCGTCTGGGTGACCCCCGCCGCGCCGGCGCCGGTGGACGGCCACCGCCCGGAGCGCAAGGTGGCCGCCATCGGCGTGCGGGTGGCGCGCGGGGTGACCATGCACGGGTTCGCGCTCAACTGCGACACGGACCTGCAGGGGTTCGGGACGATCGTGCCGTGCGGCCTGCGGGACGCGGGGGTCACGTCGCTGAGCGTCGAGGCGGGCGCGCGGGTGGGGGTGCTGGACGCGGCCGCGGTCGTCGAGGAGCTGCTGCCCGGTGCCGACCTGGCGGGCCGGCGCGGGCGCTGACCGCGCCACGGACGCGGGCCCGCCGCCGCGGACGGCGGCGGGCCGGCGCTCACCGCAGCGGCGTCACAGCTGCGGGAGGACGTGCTCGGCCACGAAGGCGACGTGGTCGAGGTCGTCGAGGTCCAGCACCTGCAGGTAGAAGCGGGTGGCCCCCGCCTCGGCGTAGCGGGCGATCTTCTCCACGACCTCCCCCGGCGTCCCGGAGAACCCGTCGGCGCGGGCCTGCTCGGGCGTGCGGCCGATGGCCGCGGCGCGGCGGGCCACCTCGGCGTCGTCGCGGCCGGCGCACACCGGCAGGGCGATGGAGAACGTCAGCTCGCCGGCGTCGCGGCCGACCTCGGCGCACGCCGCGCGCACCCGCTCGTAGCCGGCGGCGGCGTCCTCGGCGCTGGTGAAGGCGGCGTTGTACTCGGTGGCGTGGCGGGCGGTCAGCGCGGGCGTGCGGCGCTTGCCGGCGCCGCCGACGATGACGGGCACCCGCTGCTGCACGGGCTTGGGCAGCGCCGGGGAGCCCTCGAGCCGGTAGTGCTCGCCGGTGAAGTCGAACGTCGAGCCGACGGGGGTCGCCCACACGCCGGTGACGACCTCCAGCTGCTCGGCCAGCCGGTCGAAGCGCTCGCGCAGCGGCGGGAAGGGGATGCCGTAGGCGCGGTGCTCCTCCTCGTACCAGCCGGTGCCCAGGCCCAGCTCGACGCGGCCGCCGGACATCTCGTCGACCTGGGCGACCTGGACGGCCAGCACGCCGGGGTGGCGGAAGGTGGCGGAGCTGACGAGGGTGCCCAGGCGCACGCGCCGGGTGTCGCGGGCCAGCGCGGCCAGGGTGGTCCAGGCGTCGGTGGGCCCGGGCAGGCCCTGCCCACCCATCGCGAGGTAGTGGTCGGAGCGGAAGAAGCCGTCGTAGCCGGCGTCCTCGGCGGCGACGGCCACGCGTCGCAGCGTCTCGTAGGTCGCGCCCTGCTGGGGCTCGGTGAAGATGCGGAAGTCCACGGCCCCATCGTGCCGGGCGGGTCGGGCGCGCCGGACGGCGCCCGCGCGCCGGCCCTCTGGCAGCCTCGGTGCGTGACCGCCACCGCACCCGACCCCTCTCCCGCCCCGCAGCCGGACCTGCTGCCGGCCACCGCCCGCGCCCTGGACGGCGTCCTGGCCCGCGAGCAGGTGGCCTCGCGGCTGCCGTCGGTGGTGGCCGGGGTGGTGCGCGGCGGTCGGCTGGTGTGGACGGGCGCGGCGGGCGCGACGACGGCCGCCGACGGCGGCGGGCCGCCGGCCGGGCCGGGCACGCAGTACCGGATCGGCTCGATCACCAAGACGTTCGTCGCGGCCGGCGTGGTGCGCGCCCGCGACGACGGGCTGCTGGACCTGGACGACCCGGTGCGCGCCCACCTGCCGGAGCTGGACGCGGCCGGGGTGGGCGGGCGCACGGTCGGGCACCTGCTGGCCCAGGCGGCCGGGGTGCAGGCGGAGACCGACGGGCCGTGGTGGGAGCGCACCCCCGGCGGCGGCTGGGAGGAGCTGGCGGCGGGCCTGGGCGCCGGGGCCCTGCGCCACCGCGCCGGCACCCGCTTCCACTACTCCAACGTGGGCTTCGCCGTGCTGGGCGAGCTGCTGGGACGGGTGCGCGGGGCGACGTGGTCGCGGGTGGTCGAGGAGCAGTTCCTGCGCCCCCTGGGCATGGACCGCACGAGCCTGCGCCCGCAGCACCCGCACGCGCGGGGCCTGGCGGTGCACCCGTGGGCCGACGTCGTCCTGCCCGAGCCGGAGCACGACGCGGGCGCGATGGCCCCGGCCGGGCAGCTGTGGTCGACGGTGGAGGACCTGGCCCGCTGGGCGGGCGTCCTCGCCGGGCGCACGGACGTGCTGGCGGCATCGTCGGTGGCGGAGATGAGCCGCCCGCACGTCGTGGACGACCTGCGCGGCGCGGGCTGGAGCAGCGGGTACGGCCTGGGCCTGCAGGTGTGGAGCGACGGGGCGCGCCGCTGGGCGGGGCACTCGGGGTCGATGCCGGGGTTCGTGGCGCTGCTGCGCGTGGACGTGGCCACCGGCGAGGGCCTGGTGGCGCTGACGAACTCCACGACGGGCTTCGGCGACCTCGTGCGCTCGCTGCAGGAGGTGCTGGACCGCCTGGAGCCGGTGGTCCCGGCGCCGTGGGCGCCGGCGGCGGTGCCGGCGGACGTGCTGCAGCTGGTGGGCCCCTGGTACTGGGGGCCGGCGGCGCTGGCGGTGCGCGCGCGCGGCGACGGCGGCTTCGAGCTGGCGGCGCTGCAGGGGCGGGCGCGGGCGTCCCGCTTCGCGCGCGACGGGGACGGCTGGGTGGGCCTGGACGGCTACTACGCCGGGGAGCGGCTGCGGGTGGTGCGCGCCGCGGACGGGTCCGTCGGCCACCTGGACCTGGCCAGCTTCCGCCTGACCCGCACGCCGTACGACCCGGACGGGGACGTGCCGGGCGGGGTGGACCCGGGCGGCTGGCGCCCCGGCGGCGGCGCGCGCAGCGGCACGTAGGCTGGACCCCGTGACCATCGCACCGGAGGGGCGGCGCCTGCTGCGTGTCGAGGCGCGCAACGCCGAGACGCCCATCGAGCGCAAGCCGTCGTGGATCCGCACCAAGGCCCGCACCGGCCCGGAGTACACCGAGCTGAAGGGCCTGGTGCGCTCGGGCGGCCTGCACACGGTGTGCGAGGAGGCCGGCTGCCCGAACATCTACGAGTGCTGGGAGGACCGCGAGGCGACCTTCCTCATCGGCGGCTCCGAGTGCACCCGCCGCTGCGACTTCTGCCAGATCGACACCGGCAAGCCGTCTCCGCTGGACCGCGACGAGCCGCGGCGGGTGGCGGAGAGCATCCGCACGATGGGCCTGCGCTACGCCACGATCACCGGGGTGGCGCGCGACGACCTGGCCGACGGCGGGGCGTGGCTGTACGCGGAGACGATCCGCCAGGTGCACGCCCTCAACGAGGGCACCGGCGTGGAGATCCTCGTGCCGGACTTCAACGGCAGGCCGGAGCTGCTGCAGCAGGTCTTCGACGCCGCCCCGGAGGTCTTCGCGCACAACGTGGAGACGGTGCCGCGCATCTTCAAGCGGATCCGGCCGGCCTTCCGGTACGAGCGCTCCCTCGACGTCATCACGCAGGGCCGCGACGCGGGCCTGGTGACCAAGTCCAACCTCATCCTGGGCATGGGCGAGACGGACGAGGAGGTCGTGGAGGCGCTGGCCGACCTGCGCGGCGCCGGCTGCGACATCGTCACGATCACCCAGTACCTGCGGCCCAGCCCGCGGCACCACCCGGTGGAGCGCTGGGTCAAGCCCGAGCGGTTCGTGGAGTTCTCCGCCGAGGCCGAGCGGCTGGGCTTCGCCGGCGTGATGGCCGGACCGCTGGTGCGCTCCTCCTACCGGGCGGGCCGGCTGTGGGCGCAGGCGATGCGCCACCGCGGCACCGCGATCCCCGAGCAGCTGGCGCACCTGGACCGCGACACGCCGGCCGCGCAGGAGGCCGCCAGCCTGCTCGCCCGCTGACACCGGGCGCCGCCGCGCCGCCGTATCCTGGCGCCATGGCACGCCGCACGGGACCCGACACCGCTCCGAAGCCGAAGAAGCAGCGGTTCAAGCGGACGCGTCAGCTCAAGCAGGTCTACGACATGACCGTGCGGGTCGACCCGGTGACCCGCTGGTGGATGCTCCTGGCGCTGGCGGTGCCGTTCGTCCTGGCGATCGGGCTGGGCTTCGCCTTCGGCACCTCCTCGGTGGGCTTCTGGATCTACTGGGCCGTCATCGGCCTGGGCCTGGGCGTGCTCGCGGCGATGATCGTGCTGGCCCGGCGGGCCGAGCGCGCCGCGTACATGAACCTCGAGGGGCAGAAGGGCGCCACCGGCGCGGCGCTGAGCTCCATCCGCCGCGGCTGGAACGTCGAGCAGGAGCCGGTGGCGATCGACCCGCGCTCGCAGGACATGGTCTTCCGCGCGGTCGGCCGCGCCGGGGTGGTGCTCGTCGGCGACGGCCCGCCGCAGCGGGTGCGCAAGCTGCTCGAGGCCGAGCGGCGCAAGGTGGCCCGCGTCCTGCCCAACGTGACCGTGCACACCTTCACGGTCGGCAACGGCGACGGCGCCGACGAGGTGCCGCTGCGCAAGGTCGCCTCGAAGGTCCAGCGGCTGAAGCCGGTGCTGACCAAGCAGGAGGTCTCCGCGGTCATCAAGCGGCTGCGGGCCCTGGGCGGGATCCGCCCGCCGGTGCCGCAGGGCATCGACCCGCTGCGCGCGCGGCCGGACCGCCGCGCAATGCGCGGGCGCTGACGCCTCCTCGGGGCCCCGCTCCCCCGACCGCCGCCCTCCCCGCGACGACGCCGGGACGGGCCGCTCTCAGCGGCGGACGACGACGGTGCCGGCGGCGCGGTCGTGCAGGCCGCGCCGGTCGGGGTCGGTGACCACGGCGGGGATGACGAGCACGAGCAGCACCGCGCGGGCCAGGCCCCGCGCCAGCCCCACGGCGCGCCCGTCCAGGCGCCGCACGACCGTGCCGGCCACGGCGTGACCGACGGTGGTGCCGGTGGTGGACACGAGCAGCAGGTGCATCAGCGCCCACACCAGCAGCGGCCCGAAGTCGGTGCCGACGCTGTCGGCGAGGAACGTGCGGGCGATGAGGGTCGCCACCGCCCAGTCCACGGCCAGGCCGGCGATCCGCCGGCCCCAGCCGGGCACCGACCCGGGCCCGGACGCGGGCAGGCCGAGCCGGACGCCGGGCACCGGCTCCCGCGGAGCGGTCCCGCCGGCGTCGGTCGCGCGCGCACTCACCCGGGCAGGCTACGTCGCGCCCGCGCGGTGCCGGCGGGCAGGTGGCGGTGGCCGCCGCGACCCGCGGCGCAGGCGCTCGCCCACCGCGGGGTCGGCCCGGTAACCTCGCCGAAACATCGCCGACACGGACGCGAAACGGCGTCCGCCTACCGTCGGCGCGTCCGCGGCGGCCCGAGCACGGGCCCCCGACCCGTTCCTGGAGGTTGGATGTTCAGCAACTCCGAAGAGGTCCTGAAGTTCATCAGCGACAACGACGTCAAGTTCGTCGACATCCGCTTCTGCGACCTCCCCGGCGTGATGCAGCACTTCACGGTGCCGGCCTCCACGGTGGACGCGGACGCCCTCACCGAGGGCCAGATGTTCGACGGCTCGTCGATCCGCGGCTTCCAGGCCATCCACGAGTCGGACATGAAGCTCATCGCGGACCCGACGTCGGCCTTCCTCGACCCCTTCCGGGCCGAGAAGACGCTGGTCATCAACCACTCGATCGTGGACCCGTTCACGGACGAGCCGTACAGCCGCGACCCGCGCAACATCGCCGCCAAGGCGGAGGCGCACCTGAAGACGACCGGCATCGCCGACACCGTCTTCTTCGGTCCCGAGGCCGAGTTCTACATCTTCGACGACGTGCGGTTCGAGACGAACCAGCGCGAGTCGTACTACCACATCGACTCCGTCGAGGCGGCGTGGAACACCGGCCGCAAGGAGGACGGCGGCAACCTCGGGTACAAGACCCGCTACAAGGGCGGGTACTTCCCCGTGCCGCCGATCGACCACTTCGCCGACCTGCGCGACGAGATGGTCGTGGAGCTGGAGAAGGCGGGCCTGAAGGTCGAGCGCGCCCACCACGAGGTCGGCACCGCCGGCCAGGCGGAGATCAACTACAAGTTCGACACGCTGAAGAACGCCGGCGACCAGCTGCTGCTCTTCAAGTACATCATCAAGAACGTCGCGATGCGCAACGGCCGCACGGTGACGTTCATGCCCAAGCCGCTGTTCGGCGACAACGGCTCCGGCATGCACTGCCACCAGTCGCTGTGGAAGGACGGCGAGCCGCTCTTCTACGACGAGAAGGGCTACGGCGGTCTGTCCGACCTCGCCCGCTGGTACATCGGCGGCCTGCTGCACCACGCGCCGTCGCTGCTGGCCTTCACCAACCCGACGGTGAACTCCTTCCACCGCCTGGTGCCGGGCTTCGAGGCGCCGGTCAACCTGGTCTACTCGGCCCGCAACCGCTCGGCGTGCATCCGCATCCCGATCACGGGCAGCTCGCCGAAGGCCAAGCGCATCGAGTTCCGCGTGCCGGACCCGTCGGCGAACCCGTACCTGGCCTTCGCCGCGCAGCTCATGGCGGGCCTGGACGGCATCAAGAACCGCATCGAGCCGGCCGACCCGATCGACAAGGACCTCTACGAGCTCCCGCCCGAGGAGCACGCGAACATCAAGACGGTCCCCTACTCGCTGCCCGCGGTCCTCGACGCGCTCGAGGCCGACCACGAGTACCTGCTCGACGGCGGGGTGTTCACCCCCGACCTCATCGAGACGTGGATCGACTACAAGCGGACCAACGAGGTGGACCCGATCCGCCTGCGCCCGCACCCGCACGAGTTCGAGCTGTACTACGACATCTGACGGTCGCCGACCGGACGACGGAGGCCGCCGGCACCCCGCCCCCACGGGCGGTGGTGCCGGCGGCCTCCGTCGTGCGTGGTGCCCGCGGGCGGACCTCAGAAGGCGATGCCCAGCGCCCAGGGGCCGAGGGCGTAGATGCCGGCCGTGAGCACCACGACGGCGGCCAGGTTGAGCCAGACGCCGCTGCGGATCATCTGCCCCATCGTGACGCGGCCGGTGCCGAAGACGATGGCGTTGGGCGGGGTGCCCACCGGCAGCATGAACGAGCAGGTGGCCGCCATCGCGGCGGGCACCAGCAGCAGCAGCGGGTCGATCCCGATGCCACCGGCGATCCCGGCCAGCACGGGCAGGAACGTCGCGGCCGTGGCCGTGTTGGACGTCAGCTCCGTCAGCGCCAGGATGCCCAGGGCGACGGCGGCGATGAGCAGCACGACGGGCAGGACGGACAGGCCGCTGAACTGCTGACCGATGTACTCGTCGAGCCCGCTCTCCTGGATGGCGGCGGCCATCGACAGCCCGCCGCCGAACAGCAGCAGCACGCCCCAGGGCACGCCCTTCTGCAGGGTGCCCCAGTCCAGGGCGGCGCGGCCGCGCTGCCCGCGCACGGGCACCAGGAACAGCGCCACGAGCGCGGCGATGGCGATGCCGGCGTCGGACAGGCGTCCCACGAACGGCAGCGCGCCCGTCAGCGCCGTCCAGTCCCCCAGCGGCTGGCGGAACACCCACAGCAGCGCCGTGAGCGCGAAGACGACGGCGACGGTCCACTCCCCCGCCGACATCCGCCCCAGCTTGCCCAGCTCGGCGCTGATGGTCTCCCGGCCGCCGGCGATCTCGCCGATCCGCGGCCGGTACTGCACCCGGGTCAGCAGCAGCCAGGCCAGCACCAGCAGGACGACGGCCACCGGCACGCCCACCGCCATCCACGCCGCGAAGCTGACCTCCACGTCGAGGGTCGACTGCACCAGCCCGGCCAGGATGAGGTTCGGGGGGCTGCCGACCAGCGTGCCCAGGCCCCCGATCGTGGCCGCGTAGGCGATCGCGAGCATCAGCCCGGCACCGAAGTGCTGCACGTCCTCGCGCGACAGGGTGCCGCCGGCCTCGCGGTCGATGAGCGCCAGGACGCTGATGCCGATCGGCACCATCATCAGCGCGGTCGCGGTGTTGGAAACCCACATCGACAGGAACGCCGTGGCCACCATGATCCCCAGCACCAGCCGGGTCGGCTTGGTGCCGATGGCGCGCACGGTGACCAGCGCGATGCGCTGGTGCAGGTTCCAGCGCTGCATCGCCAGGGCGATCGCGAACCCGCCCAGGAACAGGAAGACGGTCGGCTCGCCGTAGGCGGCCGTGGCGGTGCCGGTCTCGACGACCCCGGCGAGGGGGAAGACGACGATCGGGACGAGGGCCGTGGCGGCCAGCGGCAGCGCCTCGGTCATCCACCACACGGCCACCAGGACCACGAGCGCCGCGGTGATCCGCGCCTCGGGCGTCAGCCCGCCGCCGTCGGGCAGGACGAGGTACAGGAGCGCGCCGAGCAGCGGGCCCAGCGCCAGGCCGATCCACTGCCGGCGCGCCCGCCCGGGCTTCGGCGGCGCGTCCCGCTCGCCGGGCCCGGCACCGGCGACCTCCTCACCGCGGTCGCCCGGCGGCGGGGAGACCTGCGGGCCGGACCGCTCCACGCGGGGCAGGTCGTCGCGCGCGCCGGTGCCCGTGCCGCGGCCGGCGGCCGGCCGGGCGGCGTCCTCGGTGCTCATCCTCGGGTCCTCGCTCTCCGTCGAGCCGGTGATCGTGGGGCTGGCCCATGGTGGCGCAGTCCGGGGCACGGGGCACACCCGCCGCGCCCGGGGGTGCGTGTCAGAGGCCCGCGGCGAGCGCCCGCAGGTGCCGGTGCACCCCGCCGTAGGCCTCCACGGGCGGCAGCAGCCGCTTGGGCAGCCGCGTCTGGACGCTGTAGGCGGCGTCGACGACGTTGGCCAGCGGCACCCGGCTGGTCTGCGAGAGCAGCTGGTAGGCGTCGAGGCGGTCCAGGCCGGTCAGCTGCGCCAGCCAGTGCACGGCGTCGACCTGCCCGGCGCGCCAGGCGTCCTCCAGGGGCCGGCCGCTGCCGACGACCGCGAGGTGCTCGTCGTCCTCCAGGCGCGGCCACGCCGGGCCGCCGCCCTTCAGCAGCTCCACGACCAGGCGGGTGCGCACGGCGCCCTCCACGGCGGTGCCGCACGACTCGCCCTCCCCCTGCCGGTAGTGCCCGTCCCCGACCGAGAACAGCGCCCCGGGCACGTTGACCCGCAGGTACACCGTCGTGCCGGCGCGCACGTCGGGGCAGTCCATGTTGCCGCCGAAGACGTCCGGCACGAGCGAGCTGCGGACCTCCCCGGCGGCGGGGGCGACGCCGACGGTGCCGAGCATCGGTTCCAGCGGCAGCGGGACGCTGACGCGGCCGTCGGCGGACTCGAAGGCGACCGTGCGGGCGTCGCGGTCCAGCTGGTAGATCCACGTCCGCTCCGGCAGCGGGTCCTGCAGGGTCGCGGTGCGGTCGGTGCTCGTCAGACCGCCGAAGGAGGGGATGAGCGCCGAGGCGCCCCACGAGCGGGCCGGCTCGACCGAGACCAGGTGCAGCACGAGCGTGTCGCCCGGCTCGGCGCCCTCGACGGCGAAGGGGCCCGTCTGCGGGTTGACGTACGGCATGTCCAGGCGGGCGGAGGCCAGGTCGGCCGTCGAGCGCAGCCGCCCGCAGAAGGCGTCGTCGCTCCACAGGTCCAGCACGGTGCCCGGCCGGACCGTGCGCAGCGGCGGCGCCCCGCCGAACGTCCACGCGTACTGCTCGGGGGTCGGCTCGACGCTCACGACGTCCACGGCACCTCCAGGACCGCTCGGGGACCCCCTTCCTACCGCGCCGGTCCCCGAGCGCGCCCCGGTGACCGCCCTCGCCGCGCGGCGATCACCGCCGCTACTGTGCGGCGCACCCGCCCCCTGCCGAACCCGGTGGTGCCCCGTGCCGACGTCCCCGCCCTCCCCCGGACCCCCGGGTCCGCCCGGGACCCCCGGAGCACCCGGGACCCCGAGCTCCACGGCGTCCGCGCCGCGGCGCGCGCGCTCGCGCACCTGTCGGGCCTGCCGGGCCGCGATGCGCCCCGACGACCGGTTCTGCTGGACGTGCGGCCACGCGCCCGGGAGCGCCCGGACCGGCGCCCCCGCGGCTCCCGCACCGGCCGCGCCCGAGCCCGCGGCGCGCCGGGTCTCCCGGGCCGGGCCCGTGCTGGCGCTGGCCGCCACCGCGGTCGCCGCGGCGGCGGTCGTGTCGCTGTGGTCGCTGGCCCGGGCGGGCGCCGCCGGCGACGCCACCGCCACCGCCACCGGGACCGACGCGCCCGCCGCACCACCCGCCGCGGCGGGGACCCCCCCGACGACTCCCGCGACGACTCCCGCGCGGGTGGTGGCGGCGCCCGCCCCGCCGAGGCCGTCGAGCCCGCCCGTCCCGCTGCGCGAGCTGGCCACCGCGACCGCGCCGCGCACCTCGCCCGACAGCGTCGACGCGGGCGGCGGCCGCACCCGCTACGCGGCGGCCAACCTCCTGGACGGCGACCCCTCGACCGCCTGGCGCGCCGACGGCGACGCCGCCGGCGAGGCGCTGACGTTCCGCTTCGAGTCCCCGCAGCGCCTCGCGCGGGTCGGCCTCGTCAACGGCCTGGCCAAGACCGACCCGCACGACGGCACCGACCGCTACCCGCAGAACCGCCGGGTGCTGGAGGTCGCGTGGTCCTTCGACGGCGGGCCCGCCGTCCGGCAGCTCCTGACCGACGGCGAGCGCGGGGTGCAGCTGCTGGAGGTGGCGCCGGTCGAGGTGCGCGAGGTGACGCTGGTGCTCACCGGCACCAGCGCCGCCCCGGCGGGCGCCCCGGACCGCACGGCGCTCGGCGAGGTCCACCTCGCCGGCCCGTGAGCCGGGCCGCGAGCCCGCCGGCGGACCTCACCAGCGGCGGAACTGGATCCGGTCGTCGCCGAGGATGTAGCGCACCTGCCCGCCCTCGAAGTCCTGCTGCACGCCGCCCGGGACGGGGTACTCCCCCGTGCGCGGGTAGCCCAGCCAGCCGCCCTCGGCGCCCGCGCCGAAGACCCACCACTCCCGGATGAAGCCCTTGACGACGTGCGCGCCGGTGCGCGGGGACCAGTAGATCGACCCGCCCTGGAACTCGGTGAACGCGCCGCCGGGCAGGCGGTTCTCGCCGCTGACGGGGTAGCCGAGCTCGCCGTTCTCGTTGCGGGTGGCGCCGTAGCGCTCCAGGATCGCGCCGCGCACCTCCCGGGCGCCCGTGGCGGGGCTGAAGTAGACCAGCCCGCCGGTGAACTTCTGCACGACGCCGCCGCGGATCGGGATCTCGTCGGTGGTCGGCCAGCCGAGGACGCCGCCCTCCCAGCCCAGCGACCCCCAGCGGTCGCGGATCCGGCCCTCGACGACGTGCGCGCCCGTGTCGTGCGTCCAGTAGATCGAGCCGCCGCGGAAGACGCTGAACGCGCCGGCGGGCAGCAGCGCCTCGCTCGTCACGGGCGGGCCGAGGCGGCTGCGCTCGGCGCCCAGGGAGTCGTACTTGTCGAGCACGGCACCGCGCACGGTGCAGGTGCCCGCCCCGCACGGGTAGTCGCGGGTCGCCGCGCCCGCGGGGGCGGCGCCCAGCAGGCCGCTCCCCAGGACGGCGGCGGTGACGACGGCGGCGGCGGACGCCCGTCGTGCGGATCGGCGGGTGCGGCCCATGCGGGTCCTCCTCGCGGTCGGCGGGTCTGTCCCGCGCGCGCCGCCGGCCGCGGCACGCGGTGGCTCCATCGCCGCGCGGGCCTCCCGCGTTACGCCCGCGCCTCGCGCCGGTCACGAACCGGTGACGTTCCGCACCGGGCGCTCAGGTCCGGCGCCCCGCGCGCCGACGTGGCGCGGGGGACGTGCGCACCCCGGCCCGTCGTCGGGACCCGTCGTCAGCGCCCGTACAGGACGCGCTCGACGACCCCCCGCGCCCGCCGCGTGGTGCGCAGGTACAGCTCCTCGAACTCCGCGGCCGCGCCCGGCTCGAAGCCGAACAACCGTGCCACGCCGTCCAGGTCGCGGCGCGTGGTGGGCAGGGAGTCGCCCGGCTTGCCCCGCCACAGGGCGACGGCGTTGCGGGCGCGGGTGGCCAGCTCCCACGCGCTCAGCAGCACCTCGTGGTCCTCGGCCTCCAGCAGCCCGGCGCGCACCGCCCCGGCCAGGGCGGCGCGCGTGGAGGTGGTGCGCAGCGCCTCGTGGTCGCCCGCGCCGCGCAGCTGCAGCAGCTGCGCGGTCCACTCCACGTCGGAGGTGCCGCCGCGGCCCAGCTTGAGGTGGCGGTGCGGGTCGGCGCCGCGCGGCAGCCGCTCGGACTCCACCCGCGCCTTGATCCGGCGCACCTCGCGCACGTCGGCCTCCGACAGCCCGCCCGCGGGCCAGCGCAGCGGGTCGACCAGCGCCAGGAACTCCTCCCCGAGGTCCATGTCGCCGGCCACGGGGCGCGCCCGCAGCAGCGCCTGCGCCTCCCACGGCTGCGACCAGCGCGCGTAGTAGGCCCGGTAGGACTCCAGCGAGCGCACCAGCGGCCCGTTGCGGCCCTCGGGGCGCAGGTCGGCGTCCACCTCCAGCGCCGGTTCGGGACCGGCCGCGGCCAGCTGGCGGCGCAGCTCCCCCACGACCTCCAGCGCCGCCTTCTGCGCCTGCGTGGCGTCGGCGCCCGGCAGCGGCCGGTGCACGAACAGCACGTCGGCGTCGCTGCCGTAGCCGGTCTCGCGCCCGCCCAGGCGGCCCATCCCGACGACGAGCAGGCGGGTGGGCACGTCCTGCCCGCTGCGCCGCTGGACCTCCGCGACCGCGACCCGCAGCGCCACCTCCAGCACGGCCTGGTCGGCGTCGGCCAGCGCGGCGCCCACCCCGGCGAGGTCGCGCACGCCGACGAGGTCGGCCACCACGGTGCGGAACAGCTCGCGCCGGCGCACGCCGCGCGCGGCGGCCACCGCCGACCCGGCGTCGGGGCGGCGCTGGGCGGCGGCCTCGGCGGCCTCCAGGACGTCGGCGACGTCGTAGGGGGCCAGGCGCTCGTCGTCGGCGAGGACGGCCACCGCCTCGGGGCTGCGCAGCAGCAGGTCCGCGGGCGTGCGCGCCGCCGACAGCACGTAGGCCAGGCGTTCGGCGGCCGCGCCGCTGTCGCGCAGCATCGTCAGGTACCAGTGGGCGCCGGCGAGCGCCTCGGAGACCTGCCGGAAGGCCAGCAGTCCCGCGTCGGGGTCGGCACCGTCGGCCAGCCAGGCGAGCATGACCGGCAGCAGGGTCTTCTGGATGCTGGCGCGGCGGCTGACGCCGGCGGTCAGCGCCTCCAGGTGGCGCAGCGCGCCGGCCGGGTCGCGGTAGCCGAGGGCGGCCAGGCGCTCGCGGGCCGCCTCCGGGCTCAGGCGGGCGTCCAGGCGGGCGTCCTCGGGCGCCAGCCGCGCCACCGCGGAGACCAGCGGGCGGTAGAAGAGCTTCTCGTGCAGGCGCCGCACGTCGCGGCGGGTGGCCCGCCACAGGCGGTCCAGGCCCTCCTCGGGGTCGCCGGGCAGCCGCAGCGCGCGCCCCAGCCGGCGGCGGTCGGCGCTCGCGGTGGGCACGACGTGGGTGCGCCGCAGCCGGTGCACCTGGATGCGGTGCTCCAGGGAGCGCAGCAGCCGGTAGTCGCGGTCCAGCTCGCCGGCGTCGTGGCGCCCGACGTAGCCGAACGCGGCCAGCGCGTCGAGGGCCTCCAGGGTGTTCGAGCTCTGGCGCAGCCGCTCGTCGGTGCGGCCGTGGACCATCTGCAGCAGCTGGATGGAGAACTCCACGTCGCGCAGGCCGCCGCTGCCCAGCTTCAGCTGGCGGTCCGCGTCGCGGGCGGGGATGTGCGCCTCCACGCGCCGGCGCATGGCCTGCACGTCCTCGACGAACCCCTCCCGGCCGGGCGCGGCCCACACGAAGTCCGCGACGCCCTCCAGGTAGGCGCGCCCCAGGGCGGCGTCCCCGGCGACGGGCCGCGCCTTGAGCAGGGCCTGGAACTCCCACGTGCGGGCCCAGCGCCGGTAGTACTCCAGGTGGCTGGCCAGGGTGCGCACGAGCGGGCCGGCCTTGCCCTCCGGGCGCAGGGCGGCGTCGACCTCCCACAGGGCGCCCTCCCCGGTGGGCGCCGAGCACACCCTGGCCAGGCCGGCGGCCAGCCGGGTGCCCACCTCCAGCGCCTCGGCCTCGCTGGCGCCGTCGGCGGGCTCGACGACGTGGACGACGTCGACGTCGGACAGGTAGTTCAGCTCCCGGCCGCCGGTCTTGCCCATGCCGATGACGGCCAGGCGGGCGGCACGCCCGTGGTCGGGCAGGTCGGCGCGCGTGACGGCCAGGGCGGCGTCGAGGGCGGCGGCGGCCAGGTCGGCCAGCTCGGCGGCCACCGAGTGCAGCACGGCCGTCGGCTCGGGCGCGGCCAGGTCGCGCCCGGCCAGGGCCAGCAGGCGCCGGCGGTAGGCCACCCGCAGGGCGTCGCCGGCCTCGAGGCCCTCGTGCACCGGGCCCGCCCCGGCGACGGGGACGTCGGCGTCCGGGTCGGCGCCCACGGCGCGCAGCAGCTCGGCGCGGGCGGCGGCGGCGCCGGTGGGCCCGCCGGAGGTGAGCGCGCGCCAGTGCGCCGGGTGGCGCACGAGGTGGTCGGTGAGGGCGACGGACCCGCCGAGGACGGCCAGCAGCCGCTCCCGGGTGCCGTCGACGTCCTCGGGGGCCCTCCCGGCCGGCGGCGCGCCCGGACCCCCGCCGCCGGGCCCGGGCAGCAGGTGCAGCAGCTCCGGGTCCCCGCCGCCGGCGCGCACGGCCTCGGCGAAGCGGACCAGGCCCAGCAGCCCCTGGTCGGGGTCGGCGGTGCGCCCCAGCGCCCGCAGCAGGGCGGCGGTGCGCTCGTCGGGGACGAGGGCCTCGTCGTCGGGCACGTCGTCCAGCGGCGGCACGACGTCGCGCAGGGCGGGGTCGCGCAGCAGGCGCACGGCCCGGCGCGGGTCGTCGAAGCCGGCGCGGGCCAGCAGCGCCAGGACGCTGGTGCGCCGGCCGCCGGTGCGCTGGGCCGGGGAGCCGGGCGTGGGGCTGGGCGGGGTCACGGGGCTCACCCTCCTCGCGCGGGGCGGCCGGCGCGAGCGGCGCCGGCCGCCCACCGGGTCCCGGGGACCGCGCCCCCGGGGCTGGCGGTCGTCCTCAGAGCAGCGGCAGGTACCGCTGCAGCTCGAACGGCGTCACCTGCGAGCGGTAGTCGTGCCACTCCTGGCGCTTGTTGCGC
Source organism: Kineococcus haloalkalitolerans (assembly GCF_050871905.1). Taxonomy (NCBI): domain Bacteria; kingdom Bacillati; phylum Actinomycetota; class Actinomycetes; order Kineosporiales; family Kineosporiaceae; genus Kineococcus; species Kineococcus haloalkalitolerans. The sequence goes on along the minus strand of NZ_JBJLSH010000014.1, from coordinate 11,334 downwards.
AGGAAGAAGTCGAAGACGCCCTCGCCGAGGGCCTCGGCGACCAGCTCGGAGCGCTCCATGATCGACACGGCGTGGTCCAGGCTCTGCGGCAGCGGCTCGATGCCCATCGCGCGCCGCTCGGCGTCGGTGAGCGACCACACGTCGTCCTCGGCGCCGTCGGGCAGCTCGTAGCCCTCCTCGATGCCCTTCAGGCCCGCGGTCAGCAGCAGCGCGTACGCCAGGTAGGGGTTGGCCGCGGAGTCCAGCGCGCGGTACTCCACCCGCACCGACTGCCCCTTGCTGGGCTTGTACATCGGCACGCGCACCAGCGCGGAGCGGTTGTTGTGGCCCCAGCAGATGTAGCTGGGCGCCTCCCCGCCGGACCACAGGCGCTTGTAGGAGTTGACGAACTGGTTGGTGACGGCGGTGATCTCGGGGGCGTGGCGCAGCAGACCGGCGATGAACTGCCGGCCGGTCGTGGACAGCTGGTACTCGGCGCCCGGCTCGTAGAAGGCGTTGGCGTCGCCGTCGAACAGGGACAGGTGGGTGTGCATCCCGGAGCCGGGCTCGCCCGCCAGCGGCTTGGGCATGAAGCTCGCGTACAGCCCCATCTCGCCGGCCACCTCCTTGATGACCGTGCGGAACGTCATGATGTTGTCCGCGGTGGCCAGGGCGTCGGCGTAGCGCAGGTCGATCTCGTTCTGCCCCGGCCCGCCCTCGTGGTGGCTGAACTCCACCGAGATGCCCATGCTCTCCAGCACCGAGATGGCGCTGCGGCGGAAGTCGTGGGTGGTGCCGCCGGGGAAGTTGTCGAAGTAGCCGACGTAGTCCACCGGCTCGGGCGCCGCGCCGCGCTCCAGGGGGCCCCGGAAGAGGTAGAACTCGATCTCGGGGTGCGTGTAGAAGGTGTAGCCGCTCTGCGCGGCCCGGTCCAGGGCGCGCTTGAGGACGTTGCGCGGGTCCGAGCGGGCCGGCTGCCCGTCCGGGGTGAGGATGTCGCAGAAGATGCGCGCCGTGCCGCGGTGCTCGTCGTCGTTGCGCCAGGGCAGCACCTGGAAGGTGGACGGCTCGGGCTTGAGCAGCATGTCCGACTCGGACACGCGCGAGAGGCCCTCGATCGCGGAGCCGTCGAAGCCGATGCCCTCGCCGAAGGCGCTCTCCAGCTCGGCCGGGGCGATGGCCACCGACTTCAGCGTCCCGATGACGTCGGTGAACCACAGCCGCACGAAGCGGATGTCGCGCTCCTCCAGCGTGCGCAGCACGAACTCCTGCTGGCGGTCCATGGCAGCTCTCCCGTCGACGTGCGCGGCGCCCGCTGGCGCCGTCCGGTCCCGGCGCGGTCCCGGCCAGGTCTCGGCCCCATCCTGGCGCACGGGCCCGGGCGGACCGCACCCGCACGCGCCGCCGCCGCCTCGCGCGCCGGGCGCGCGGGGCGGGACGACGGGGCGGGCTGACGGGGTGGCCTGACTAGGCTGCCGGGCATGCCTCAGCTGCGGGTGGCCATGGCGCAGGTCGACACCACGGTCGGCGACCTCGCCGGCAACGTCCGGACGGTGCGGGAGTGGACGGCGCGCGCCGCGGCCGACGGCGCGCACCTGGTCCTGTTCCCCGAGACGGCCGTCACCGGCTACCCGGTGGAGGACCTGGCGCTGCGCAGCTCGTTCGTGGAGGCCTCGCGCCAGGCGCTGGGCCGGCTGGCCGCCGAGATCGCCGACGACGGCAACGGGGACGTCCCGGTCGTCGTCGGCTACGTGGACCGGGCCCCGCGCGACACCCGCCCGGCGGGCGCGGGCCGCCCGCGGGGGCTGCCGCAGAACTGCGCGGCCGTCCTGCACGGCGGGCGGGTGGTGGCCCGCTACGCCAAGCACCACCTGCCCAACTACGGCGTCTTCGACGAGTACCGCATCTTCGTGCCCGGCGACGAGCTGCTGGTGGTGCGGGTGCGCGGGGTGGACGTGGCCGTGGCCATCTGCGAGGACCTGTGGCAGGACGGCGGGCCGGTGCGCCAGGCCGCGGAGGCCGGCGCGGGCCTGCTCGCGGTCGTCAACGCCTCCCCGTACGAGCGCGACAAGGACGACGTGCGGCTGGAGCTGGTGGCCCGCCGCGCCCGCGAGGCCGGCTGCCCCATCGCCTACGTCAACGCCGTGGGCGGGCAGGACGAGCTGGTCTTCGACGGCGACTCGCTGGTGGTCGCCCCCGACGGCGGCGTGCTGGCCCGCGGGCCGCAGTTCACCGAGCACCTGCTGGTGACCGACCTGGAGCTGGCCGCGGCCGACGGCGCGCCGGCGTGGGAGGAGGCGGTGACGCGGGTGACCGTCTCGGCCGACCCCGTCCCGGCCTACGACCCGCGCCCGGCCGAGCTGCGCGAACCGCTGCCGGACGTGGGGGACGTCCACCACGCCCTCGTGCTGGGGCTGCGGGACTACGTGCGCAAGAACGGCTTCCGCTCGGTGGTGCTGGGCCTGTCCGGCGGGATCGACTCCGCGCTGGTGGCCTCCCTGGCGGTCGACGCGATCGGCGCCGACGCCGTGCACGGCATCGCGATGCCGTCGGTGTACTCCTCCCAGCACTCCCAGGACGACGCCGCGGAGCTGGCCCGCCGCACGGGCCTGCACCACCGGGTGCAGCCGATCGCGCCGATGGTCGAGGCGTTCCTGGCCAACGTGCCGCTGACCGGGGTGGCCGAGGAGAACCTGCAGGCGCGGGTGCGCGGCACGACCCTCATGGGGCTGGCCAACCAGGAGGGCCACCTGACGCTGGCCACGAGCAACAAGAGCGAGCTGGCGGTGGGGTACTCGACGCTGTACGGCGACTCCGTGGGCGGGTTCGCGCCGCTGAAGGACGTGCCCAAGACGCTCGTGTGGGAACTGGCGCGCTGGCGCAACGCCGACGCCGAGCGCCGCGGCGAGCAGCCCCCCATCCCGGAGAGCACCATCACCAAGCCGCCGTCGGCGGAGCTGCGGCCCGGGCAGACCGACCAGGACTCCCTGCCGGACTACGCGGTGCTCGACGCGGTCCTCGAGGACTACGTCGAGGGCGACCTGGGCCGGGCGGAACTGCTGGCGCAGGGCTTCGACGCGGAGGTCGTCGACTCGGTGGTCACCCTGGTGGACCGCGCGGAGTGGAAGCGGCGCCAGTTCGCCCCCGGCACGAAGATCACCTTCAAGGCGTTCGGCCGCGACCGCCGCCTGCCCATCTCCAGCCGCTGGCGCGAGGCCGACGCCAGCGCGACCGTGAGCGGGCCGGTGCACTCCACGCGGTCCGTGCAGGTGCCGCGGTGAGCGGGCCGGGCGACGGGCAGGAGCCGGCGCCGCGGCGCCGCACCCGCGTGCACCACCTGCGCGAGTGGAAGGAGGCCGGCCGGCGCTGGGCCATGCTGACCAGCTACGACGTCCTCACCGCGCAGGTCTTCGACGAGGCCGGCATCCCCGTCCTGCTCGTGGGCGACTCCGCGGGCGGCACGGTGCTGGGGCACGCCAGCACGCTGCCGGTGACGGTCGAGGACCTGCTGCCGATGGCGCGCGCCGTGGTGCGCGGCGCCCCGCACGCCCTCGTCGTGGCCGACCTGCCGTTCGGCTCCTACGAGGCCTCCGACGAGCAGGCCGTCGCCACGGGGGTGCGCTTCCTCAAGGAGGCCGGCGCGCACGCGGTGAAGCTGGAGGGCGGGGTGCGCAGCGCCTCGCGGGTGCGGGCGCTGGTGGCCGCCGGCGTGCCGGTGATGGGGCACGTGGGCTTCACCCCGCAGTCCGAGCACGCGCTGGGCGGCTACCGCGTCCAGGGCCGCGGCGACGCGGCCTCGGCGCTGCAGGCGGACGCCCGCGCGGTCGCCGAGGCGGGCGCGTTCGCGGTGGTGCTGGAGATGGTGCCCGCGGACCTGGCCACGGAGGTCAGCGAGTCGCTGAGCGTGCCGACCGTGGGCATCGGCGCGGGCGCCGGCTGCGACGCGCAGGTGCTCGTGTGGCAGGACTTCGCCGGCCTGACCGGGCGCACGCCCTCGTTCGTCAAGCACTACGCCGACCTGCGCGGCACGCTGCGCGAGGCCGCGCGCGCCTACGCCGACGACGTGCGCGCGCAGCGCTTCCCGGGGCCCGAGCACTCCTTCTGAGGCGGGCGCCCCCGCCGTCCAGCGCCCGGGCGGGGGTCGGGCACCGGTGACCGATGATGGGCCGGTGAGCGCCTCCCGTCCCGCCGCGGCCCCGGTCCCCGCGGACCTGCCCTCGTACAAGCTGCGCCGGGGCCGGATGAGCGCCGCGCGCCGGGCGGCGCTGGCCGCGCACGCGGAGCGCTTCGCCGTCCCGGCGGGCGACGGGCCGCTGGACCTGGCAGCGCTGTTCGGGCCGGGCACGCCCGTGGTGCTGGAGGTCGGCTTCGGGATGGGCGAGACGACGCTGGCGATGGCCGCGGCGGATCCCGGCACGGGGCTGCTGGCCGCCGACGTGCACACCCCCGGGGTGGCCGCGCTGCTGCAGGGCCTGGCCGAGCGCGGGCTGGAGCACGTGCGGGTCGTGGAGGACGACGCCCGCCGGCTGCTGCGCCGGCGCCTGGCGCCCGGCTCGCTGGCGGGGGTGCGGGTCTTCTTCCCCGACCCCTGGCCCAAGCCGCGCCACCACAAGCGCCGACTGCTCGACGCCGCCTTCACGGCACTGGTGGCCGAGCGCCTGGCCCCGGGCGGGCTGCTGCACGTGGCGACCGACTGGGAGCCCTACGCCGAGCGCGTGGCCGGGGTGCTCGCGGCCGAGCCGGGTCTGGTGCTGGAGGAGGTGCGGCACGAGCCGCCCCCGTGGCGGCCGCGCACGCGCTTCGAGGCGCGCGGCCTGGCCCGCGGGCACGTGGTGACCGACCTGCTGGCCCGCCGCCCGCCGCACCCGGCCCCGGCCCCGGCCCCGGCCCCGGCCGAGCACCAGCCGCGCGGGGCCCGGGCGTGACGGGCGGGCGAGGCACCCCCGGCCCGGGCGGGGTCCTGGCCCGGGTGCGGGCCGCGACGGCGGCCACCCACCGGCGCCTCGACGCCGGCCTGGACCCGGCGGGCCGGACCTGGGACGTGGACGTGCACCGGCGGTGGCTGTCGCTGACGTGGGGCCTGCTCGCCCCGCTGGAGCGCGCGCTGGCCGGGTGGGCCGCCGCCGACCCCACCGCCCTGGACGTGGCCGCCCGCGCCCGCGCGGACCTCGCGCTGGCCGACCTGAGGGTCCTGGGGACCGACGCCGCCGACCTCGCGGAGCTCCGCGAGTGCCCCGGGACGCCGCTGCCGGTCACCCGGGCCGCGGCGCTGGGGACCTGCTACGTCCTGGACGGCTCCACGCTCGGCGGGCGGCTGATCACCCGGGCCGCGGTGGCCGCGGGGGTGCCGGCCGGGGCGTGCACCTCGCTGACCGGCCGACCGGGCGGCGGGCGGCGCTGGCGCGCGACCACCGCCGCGCTGGGCGCCGTCGGCGAGGAGGACGCCGAGGAGGTGGTCGCCGCGGCGGTCGCGACCTTCGCCGCCCACGAGCGCTGGCTGTCCCCCCTGGCGGTCCGGAGCGGGTGACGGGACCCGCCGCCGTCAGCCCCGACGATCACCAAGGGTTACCGTATGAGTACTGACGATCGACCGTCCCGGTCGTCCCCGCCACGAGGAGAGCGCGTCATCACCAGGTCGAACCACCGGCCGCACCGGGTCGCCCGGACCACCGCGGAACCCCGCCCGCTCACCGGAGGCGGTGCCCGGTGACCACCGCCCCGGCCGGGGTGCCGCCGCAGCCCGGGTCGTTCACCCCCGCCTACCCGGCCGTGGACCTCACCACGTGCGAGCGCGAGCCCATCCACGTCCCCGGTGCCGTGCAGCCGCACGGGGCGCTGCTGGCCGTCGAGCGCGACACGCACCGCGCGGTGGTGGCCTCGGCCAACGCGGCCGACCTCCTCGGCCGGGCGCCGGAGGACGTCCTCGGCGTCCACCTGGCCGACCTGGTGGGCGAGGAGCTCGCCGCCCGGGTGCTGGACGCCGACGCCCGGGACAACCTGGACGAGGCCCTGCACGCGCGCCTCGACGCGCGCGGCGGGCCGGTCGACGTGGACGTGGTGCTGCACGCCTCCGGCGACCGCCTCGTGGTGGAGCTGGAGGTCCTCGGCCCGCAGGCCGCGCCCGTGTCCTACCGCGCCACCCGCGGCGCGGTGACCCGCCTGGCGGGCACCTCCGGCACCAGGGACCTCTGCGCCGGCCTCGCGCGCGAGGTGCGGGCCCTGACCGGCTTCGACCGCGTGATGGTCTACCGCTTCGACGCGCAGTGGAACGGCGAGGTCGTCGCCGAGGAGCGCCGCGAGGACCTCAACACCTTCCTGGGGCTGCACTACCCCGCCAGCGACATCCCCGCCCAGGCCCGCCGGCTGTACACGCTCAACTGGACGCGCCTGATCGCCGACGTGGACTACACCCCCTCCCCGCTGGTCCCGCTGCTCGACCCCGGCACGGGCGCCCCGCTGGACCTGTCGCACTCGGTGCTGCGCAGCGTCTCGCCCATCCACCTGGAGTACCTGCGCAACATGGGCGTGGCGGCGTCGATGTCCGTCTCCCTCGTCGTCGAGGGGCGGCTGTGGGGGCTGGTCGCCTGCCACCACTACTCCGGCCCGCACCGCCCCGGCTACGACGCGCGCTCCGCGGCGGAGTTCCTGGCCCAGACCGCCTCCCAGCTGATCGGGGAGCGCGTCCGCTCGCAGGAGCGCGACGAGGCCCTGGCCGCGCAGGAGCTGCTGTCCGACGTCCTGACCACCGTCGCCGCCAGCGCCCGCGAGCCCCTGGCCACGCTGGTCGGGGACGGGCGGCTGCCGGACCTGCTGGACGCCGGTGGTGTCGCCGCCTGGGACGGGCACCGGCTGCTCACCAGCGGGCGGGTACCGCCGTGGGCGTCCCTGCAGCGCATCGCCGCCCTGCTGGCCCGCGCCGACGGCGCCCCCACCTTCACCGACCACCTCGCCGCGCTCAGCCCGGGGCTGGCCGAGGTCGCGGACCGGGCCGCCGGGGCCCTGCGGGTCGGCCTCGACGGCGACGGCTGGCTCCTGTGGCTGCGCCCGGAGCAGCCGCGCGTCGTCGACTGGGGCGGTGACCCCCGCAACGCGGAGATCGCCGAGGCCGAGGGGCCGCGGGTGCGCATCAGCCCGCGCAAGAGCTTCGAGAAGTGGCGCGAGGTCGTGCGCGGGCGCAGCACCCCGTGGCGCCCCTGGCACGCCACGACCGCCGACCGGCTGCGGGCCCAGGTGGCCGGCATCATGCTCGGCCGCTCGCGCGGGCAGATCGCCATCGCCGAGTCCCTGCAGCGCGCGGTGGTGCTCGACGAGGCGCCGCGGGTGCCCGGGGTGGACCTGCTGGCCCGCTACCACCCCGCGGAGGGCGGTCAGCTGGGCGGGGACTGGTGGGACGTCCTTCCCCTGGCGCCGGGGCGGGTGGCCGTCGTCGTGGGGGACGTGGCCGGGCACGGGGTCCACGCCGCCGCCACGATGGCCCAGCTGCGCACCGCGCTGCGCGCCTACCTGCTGGAGGGCCACTCCCCCGCCTCCGCGCTGAACCGCCTGGACACGCTCGTGGCCACCCTGCTGGGGAGCCAGACGGCCACCGCCGTGGTCGTCGTCGTGGAGCGCGCGGAGGACGGCGGCTGGGGCGACGCGGACCAGGTCGTCGTGGAGGTGGCCAGCGCGGGGCACCCGACGCCGCTGCTGGTGAGCGCCGCGGGGGCGAGCCCGCTGCCCGCTGCCCCGCGGCCGATGCTCGGGCTGGGGTTCGGACCCGCGACGGGCGTGCCCGGGGAGAGCGTCCGCACCGCGGTGCCGGCCGGGGCGGTGCTGCTGATGTACAGCGACGGCCTCGTCGAGCGCCGCGACGCGTCGCTGGACCAGACCACCGCCGTGCTCGCCGCCGCGGCGGCCGACGCCGTCTCGGGTCTGGCGCCGGGCACGCCGGGCACGCCCTCCGGCGGTCCCATGTCCGGCGTGGCCGACCGGCTGCTGACCGCCGTCCACGGCGACGCGGGAGACGACACCACGCTGGTGCTCGTCCGGCCGCACCCGGGACGGTGGGCGGGGCCGCTCGAGGACGGCGGGGACGGCGGGGGCGGTTCCCCCGCTCACCGGCCGGGGGCCGGCCGCCGCTGAGGGCGCGGGGCCCGTCCCGGGGACGGCACCCCGCCCCTCACCGGGGCAGGGGCAGGTCGGGGGCGCGCTGGCGCACCACCTCCAGGGCGCGCTCGACGGCGCCGAGCACGACGACGTCGGCGCCCAGCCGCGAGGCGACGACCTCGGGCCGGGGCGGGTCGACGAAGCGCGGCAGGGCGCGGTGCACGACCTCGAGGACGGGCCCGGCGGAGGCGGCCACGGCGCCGGCGACGACGACGCGGGAGGTGTCCAGCAGGCTGGCCAGCGTCGCGACGACGCGGGTGAGGACCTGCCCGACCTCCTCGGTGACGGCCACGGCGGCCGCGTCGCCCGCGGCGGCCGCCGCGAGGACCTCCTCGGCCTCGCGGCCGGTGCGCTCGCGCACGAGCCGGGCGATCCCGTCGGTGGACCCGACGCCCTCGACGACGTCGAGGTAGCGCATCTCCCCGACCCCGCCGTGGGCGCCGCGCAGCAGCCGGCCGTCCTCCACGACGCCGGCGCCGAAGCGCTCCCCGGCCAGCAGGGTCACGTGGCTGCGCGCACCGCGCCCGCCGCCGCGGTGGTGCTCGGCGACGGCGGCGAGGTTGGCGTCGTTGTCGACCACCACGTCCCAGCCCAGCTCGCGCTCGAGGTGGACGGCGATGCCGGGGTTCATGTACTCCCAGTAGGGGTTGCCGGAGAAGGTGGTGCGGCCGTCGGCGTCCACGGGCGCGGGGACGCCGACGACGGCGGTCAGGACGGCGGACGGGCCGGCACCGGCCGCCGCCAGCGCGTCCAGGGCGGCGGTCCGCAGGACGGCGAGCCGGGCCGCCGGGTCGGCGCTCAGGTGGTCCGGGTCGGCGCGCCGGGCGACGGTGCCCAGCGGGGTGCCGCGCAGGTCGGTGACGCGCGCGCAGACGCGGTGGGCGCCGGCGTCGACGCCGACGACGAGCCCGGCGCGCGCGGCCAGGGCGTAGCGGCGCGCGGGCCGGCCCTTGACGTAGCCGGCGGAGGCGCGGGCGTTCTCCAGCTCGCGCAGCCAGCCGCGCTCGATGAGCTCCTCGCACACGGCGTGCGCGGTGGCGCGCGACAGGCCGGTGGCGGCCATGAGGTCCGAGCCGGTGACGGCGCCGGAGCCCGCACCGCCCCCGGCGTCCCACACGTGCAGCAGCACGCTGCGCAGGTTCTCCTCGCGCAGCCGGCGCACCGAGCTGGTGCTCGCGGCGCCCCCTGCGGCACCCGCCGCGGCGCCCCTAGTCCCGTCCGCCCGCACCGTCACCCTTGACCTCCTCGCCCGACTGTGCGTCTACTTTAGTCACGGCCTTGATTTAGACGCCGCATCAATGACGACGCACCGAGGGGACGTGGCAGTGACGGACGTGCTGGAGGCGGGGACCGCACCCGCAGCGCAGGGCTCGACGCAGGGCTCGACGCAGGACCGGCCGCAGGAGCGGCGGCGGGACGCGGCGGCCACCTGGTGGCGCCAGGCCGTCGTGTACCAGGTGTACCCGCGCAGCTTCGCGGACGCCGACGGCGACGGCCTGGGCGACCTGGCCGGGGTCACCGCGCGCGTCCCGCACCTGGCGCGGCTGGGCGTGGACGCCGTCTGGCTCAGCCCCTTCTACCCCTCGCAGCTGGCCGACGGCGGCTACGACGTCGACGACCACCGCGCGGTCGACCCCCGCCTGGGCACCCTGGAGCAGTTCGACGAGATGGTCGCCGCCCTGCACGGCGCGGGCATCAAGGTCGTCGTCGACATCGTGCCCAACCACTCCTCCGACCAGCACCGCTGGTTCCGCGAGGCGCTGGCCGCCGCGCCCGGCTCCCCCGAGCGCGACCGCTACGTCTTCGCCCGCGGCCGCGGCGAGCACGGCGAGCTGCCGCCCAGCGACTGGACCGCCGTCTTCGGCGGCCCGGCGTGGGAGCACGTCGGCGACGGCGAGTGGTACCTGCACATGTTCGCCCCCGAGCAGCCGGACTGGAACTGGGCCAACCGCGAGGTGCGCGAGGACTTCCTGCGGACCCTGCGCTTCTGGGCCGACCGCGGGGTCGACGGCTTCCGCGTCGACGTCGCCCACGCGCTGGCCAAGGACATGTCCCTGCCGCTGCCCACGGCCGCCGAGCTGGCCGCCGACGACCTGCCCGACGGGGCGCACCGCCTCACCGACCGCGACGAGGTCCACGAGATCTACCGCGAGTGGCGCGAGCTGTTCGACTCCTACGACCCGCCGCGCACCGCCGTGGCCGAGGCGTGGGTGCCCGCCCACCGCCGCGCCCGCTACGCCTCCCCCGAGGGCCTGGGGCAGGCCTTCAACTTCGACCTGCTGCAGGCCGACCCGGACGCGGCGACGTTCCGCCGCGTCGTCGAGGACAACCTGCGCCTGGCGCGCGAGTCCGGCGCCAGCTCCACGTGGGTGCTGTCCAACCACGACGTCGTGCGCCACGCCACCCGCTACGCGCTGCCGGCGGGCACCGACCTGCAGGCCTGGCTGCTGGGCGGCGGTACCGACCCCGCCCCCGACCGCGAGCGCGGGCTGCGGCTGGCGCGCGCCGCGACCGCCTTCGTCCTGGCCCTGCCGGGCAGCGCGTACCTGTACCAGGGCGAGGAGCTGGGTCTGCCGGAGGTCGCCGACCTGCCCGCCGACGTGCTGCAGGACCCCACGTGGGTGCGCTCGGCCGGCGCCGAGAAGGGCCGCGACGGCTGCCGCGTGCCGCTGCCGTGGTCGGCCTCGGCGCCGGCCCTCGGCTTCTCCACCGGCACCCCCCACCTGCCGCAGCCGGCGTGGTTCGCCGGCCTCGCGGCCGACGTGCAGGAGGCCGACCCCTCCTCCACGCTGAGCTTCTACCGCGAGGCCCTCGCGGTCCGGCGGCGGCTGCGCACGGAGGAGGAGCTCACCTGGGTCGACGGCACCGGCGACGGCGTCGTCGCGTTCACCCGGCCCGGCGGGTGGACGTGCGTGACGAACCTGGGCGACGGCGCGGTCGAGCTGCCCGCCGGCCGGGTCGTCCTGGCCAGCGGCCCGCTCGACGGGCGCGCGCTGCCCCCCGGCACGACCGCGTGGCTCACGGACGAGGACGCGCAGCAGGACGAGCGGCAGGACGCGCAGGGGCCCACCGGCCGCTGAGCGGCGCGGGGGGGGGGGGGGGGGGCGCCGCCCCCCCCCCCCCCCCCCCCCCCCCCCCCCCCCCCCCCCCCCCCCCCCCCCCCCCCCCCCCCGCCCCCCCCCGCCCCGGCCCGCCCCCCCCCCCCCCCCC